>JAYTVF010000001.1:0-2799 GCA_043744155.1 Acidimicrobiia bacterium
TCTCGGCCCGACCGACCCTTGTTCGCCGACGTCGGATTGACGGTCGAAAGCGGTGACCGCATCGGCATCGTCGGTCTCAATGGTTGCGGTAAGTCGACCCTGCTCAGTTTCCTGGCCGGGACGCGTTCCCCCGACGTGGGCACAGTGCGGGTCGGTCGTGGCGCTCGAATCCTGTTTCTCGACCAGGATCCGGTGATACCTGCGGGCACGGTCGGCGCAGTAGTCGCTGGGGGCTGGCGCGGGGCCTCGGTTTTGGACAGACTGGGGATGGCAGCGCTGGTGGATCGGCCCACTACCGAGCTCTCCGGAGGACAACGAAAACGGCTGGCGTTGGCCAAAATTCTGGTCGAATTGGCCGAATCAGAGGCTTCGGGCACCGCAGAGAGCGATCTGCTTATTCTCGACGAGCCGACCAACCATCTCGACGTCGACGCCATCCAGTTCCTTGAAGCGGAGCTGGCCGGCTGCCCCGGAGGCGTGCTGCTCGTCACTCATGATCGGCACACCCTTGATCGCGTCACCAACCGCGTACTCGAACTCGATCGTGGCACGGGTTATCTCCACGTACCGACAGGGGTGAACGCAGGTTCCGGCTACGCCGCCTACTTGGCCAATCGGGCCGAGCGCGAAGAGCAAGCTGCCAACACCGAGGCTTCTCGCAAGAACCTGGCGCGCAAGGAACTGGCCTGGCTACGGCGGGGCGCACCAGCCCGAAGTACCAAACCCAAGGCGCGTGTCGAAGCCGCCACCGAACTCGTGAATCGCAAAGCGGTCGCACCGGCGCGTCGCGGGGATCTCCAACTGGGGATGGGGTCGGCCCGCCTGGGGTCAAAGGCGGTGGAGCTTTTCGACGTCTCGTTCGCATGGCCCAACGGCGTGCCGGTCATTAAAGACTTGTCATATTTGATCGAACCAGGGTGCAGACTCGGGATCGTCGGCTTGAACGGAGCGGGCAAGTCGACCTTGTTGCACCTCATCGCTGGACGCGAGCAGCCAACCTCTGGTCGGATCGAACGAGGCACCACCGTGTCGATGGGCTACTACGATCAGTTGGGCGCCGGGCTTGATCTGACCCAGCGGGTTCGCGATGCCGTGGCCGGCCCGCATCGAGCACCCACACCTGACGATGCCCGCTTGATGGAGCGCTTCTGGTTCGATGCCGACGCCCAACGGGCCCCTATCGGCACGCTATCGGGCGGAGAGCGGCGACGGCTGCAGCTGCTGTTGGTGCTGGCCCAACAGCCCAACGTGTTGCTGCTCGACGAACCCACCAACGACCTCGATCTCGACACGCTGCGCACATTGGAAGACTTCCTGGACGATTGGCCCGGGTCGCTCGTGGTGGTCAGCCACGACCGCACGTTCCTCGACCAGACGACAGAGGAGATCCTCTGCTTGGACGGTACGGGTGACGCTCAGCTGGTACGAGGCGGGGTCGAGGGCTGGCTGGCGAGCCGAACCAAGCCGTCGGCTGCATCTGCGACATTGCGCACCGAAGCTGCGACCCCGACCCGTCCACGACGCGAGTCCGCTCAGAAGTCACCCAGCACGCTTCGGCGCCAGTTGGGTGCGGCCGAACGCGACCTCGCTGACGCCACCGCCAAGATGGATGCCCTGGCCGTCAAGCTCGCCAGCGCTGGCGATCACGGGGCCATGACCAAGCTCAGCCACGAACTTACCGTCGCAGGCGCAAAGGTGGAGCGGGCTGAAGAAATTTGGTTGACGTTGGCCGGCGAAGCGGAGGAAATCGGCCTCAGCGTCGACTGACGCCTCAGCTCAACCAAAGGTGGACGCCGCCGCAGGGAGCCGTATGGCGTTCATCGGGCCATCACCAGGGTCTCGTCCACCGTCGCCATCTCGACGGCGAGTCGGTGGCGGTCGCGGTGGAAACGAAAGGGGATCGAGGGTCAGACGATAGCTGGGTGCGGCGTGGCTTCGAGATCGAGGATGTACGACCACTGCGAGTCGCTGACTGGCATGACGGACAGACGATTGGCCCGCCGGATGAGCGCAAAGTCACCAAGTGCCGGGCCGTGCTGGCGTAGCTCGGACAGGCTTACTGGACGCTTGAAGTGGCGCTTGTAGCGAACGTCCACCAAAAGCCAGCGAGGATCGGAGGGATTGCTGGCGGGGTCGTAGTGCCCGTCTTTGGGGTCGAACTGGGTCGGATCCGGATAGGCGACTTTCGACGCGATTTCAGCGAGTCCGTAGATGCCCGGCACCTTGCAGTTCGAGTGGTAATACAACACCTGGTCACCTTTGTGCATGATGTCGCGCATCATGTTGCGAACCTGGTAGTTGCGGATGCCGTCCCACATGGTCGTCTTTTTGGGCGCGTTCTTCAGATCGTCGATCGAGAAGACATCGGGTTCGCTCTTCATGAGCCAGTTGGCCATGATGACCAGTATGGCGTGCCGGGCCTTGACCCGCCCGTTTCAGGAGTGCGCGATGACGACGGCGTCGCAGAGCTCAGACCACAGCGGGGGAGCCCAGGGCCCGAAAGGCCGGTCGGTAAGACAAATGCAACCCAACGATCGCGTCGGATCGATCCAAAAGAACGTGCCAGCCCCGCCGAAATGACCGAAGGTTTCGCTCGAGGTCAGGGTACCGGACCAATGGGGCGATTTGGCGCCCTTGACCTCAAAGCCTAACCCCCAATCCATCGGACGCTGCGGTCCGAAGCCGGGAAGGACACCGGACAGGCCCGCAAAGTGCACCGAGGTGGCCATGGCGAGGCTAGGGGCAGCGAGGATGCGGGGTCGCATCAGTTCGTCAGCGAATCGCAGCAGGTCAGCCACG
>JAYTVF010000002.1:0-2774 GCA_043744155.1 Acidimicrobiia bacterium
TCGAGGTTGCCTCCCGACAAGCGAGCCGAGAGGGCACCGAAAGCGAAGGCCTTGGCCTCCCATGGCTCGGCGAAAACCGGTTCGTTCGGATCGATCGAAACCCCACCCCAACCCTGCATGCCACCCATGTCGTGGATACCGTCCATGAAACACCTTTCCCCGGGTGTATGTGCGAATAGCCAACATTCAGGCTAACTCATCGTAGCAAATCGACGATGATGAACAAATCGTGTCGTAAAGTGTTGGACAGATGACCGACTCCTCACCATCTGTTGGCGAAGAACCGTTTGACGGCATCGCGCCCAACTTCGACGTGATGCGCTCCATCTATGGCGTGGGAAACGGGCCGGAACCGGAACCCTCAGCCGAAGACCGACACGACGGCGCGTTCAGCACCATGCGGTCAATCTTCGGAGTCGAAAACGATGAGGCTCCGCCGCCTAGCGACCCGCACGAAGAGGCTGGGTAAGTCAACGAAGCGGGATACCGCTTTCGTCACCTTCGGTCCGAGGCCCAAAGATGCGGCGTTCGTTTTCGTTGATTTTCACGTCGTTAATGCTGGCTTCGCGGCGGGCCATGTAGCCGAGGTCATCGAACTCCCAATTCTCGTTGCCGTAGGAACGGAACCAGTGACCATCGGCGTCGTGCCATTCGTATTGGAATCGTACTGCAATGTGATTTCCGCTGAACGCCCACAGGTCTTTACGCAGGACGTAGTCAAGCTCGCGTTCCCACTTGGCTGTGAGAAACGCAACGATCTCATCTCGACCCCGAATGAACTGATCACGGTTTCGCCACACGGAGTCAGCGGTGTATGCACCAGCGACGCGGACCGGGTCCTTGGTGTTCCAGGCCGCCTCAGCCATGAGCACTTTCTTGCGGGCAGAGGCTTCATCGAATGGCGGAAAGGGTGGACGCTCAACCGGCTGCGTTGTCATTCGGCCAATGTAGCCACCTTCGTGTGATCAACGAACCAGCGTCGTTGGTGACAGATAGCCCGCGCCCTATTTGTTTACCGCCCTTTGTGGTTGATCACCGCGGTGCGCGCGGGTATCCGTGGAGATTCGCCCGTGGGGGGTGTGTCTGGTGACATATCCCGTGACGGACTGGCCGAACTGATCGTCGGTTTGCGTGCCGAGATCTCTGGTTTGCGTGCCTATGTCGATTTGTTGACAGCTGCGAACTCTGACTGGCAGCGACGAACACGCGGTTGCAAGGGTTGTTAGACGAATCTCGGCGTGGCGGGAACGGCAAGCGGCACCGTTCTCCAAGGGTGAGCCGACCGACACCCCAAAAGAAGCCTGGCCGTAAGAAAGGCGGACCGCCCCGAGCTTTCCGGACAGTGGGTGTCGTAGCCTTCTGTTCGAAGGACGTGGTCATGGCTCAACGCCAAAAGTATTCGTTGGAGTTTAGGGAGCAAGCGGTCCGCCGGGTGATTGATGGGCCACGGCCTGCTATTGATGTGGCGAAAGACTTGAAGATTCATGAGGGGACGTTGTCGAATTGGGTACGCCAATATCGGGATGATCATCCGGTGGATGAGAAACCGTTGAGCGTGTCGGAACGAGCAAGGCTTGCAGAGTTAGAGAGAGAAGTTCGGGAACTTCGAATGAAGACCGAATTTTTGGGAAAAGCGGCCGCGTATTTCGCCCGGGAGACGATGCGTTGATCGGCTTACGTTTCGTCCACGATCATCAGGCCGAGTTCCCGGTGGAGCGGATGTGCACTCTTGTGGAGGTTCCTCGTTCGTCGTTCTATGCGTGGGTGAACCGGAGGCCATCAGCACGCGACATCGCTGACATGGCGTTGCTTGAAGTGATCAGCGAGATTCATGTGGCATCGAGAGGTACGTATGGGATCCCTCGTGTCGTTGGGCAGCTCCGCCGCCGGGGCATACGTGTCGCACGCTCCCGGGTAGCCCGGATTGTGCGAGTAAACGGCTTACAGGGTGCCCTACACGCCGGAAATGGAAACGGGCCCGACCCGACAGCGAACTGACCGAAGACTTGCTGCAGCGAGAGTTCGTCGCAACCCGCCCGAATGAAAGGTGGGTAGCGGATTTCACCGAATTCCCGACCGGTGAAGGCAAGGTGTATCTGGCCGGGATCCGTGACCTCTACCACCATGGCATTGTCGGGTGGGATACCAGCAGCGCCCAAGATGTTGCCCGACATCTTGGTTGAGGATGGTGGCGACGAGTTGAGTGAGGATGGGGTGAGGCGGTCGTTAGCACCTGTTCCGTCGTGGCGTGAGTTCCGGGGCGCGACGAAGCAGAGCTGGTGGTCAACCGATCCGGCAGATCGGGGCGAGGATGCCGCCGCCAGTGATCGCGACGGCGCGCTGGAGCGGCGGTCCCTGCGGTCCGAGGAGCAGTGTCGCGGCTCGTAGCGCTGCGCCGACGGCTTCGAGCATGTCACCCAATGGTGAGCCTGTCGGTTCGATCGGAGCCAGGACGGGGTCGAGCGCGTGGGCGAGGAGTGTCGCGTGGCAACGCACCATCTCCGCGTTACGGCGGGCACGCCGGATCCAGTCGCGTACCGTCGTCGCAGGAACACCCACCTCGAGTGCGATCTGACGGTGGCCGACCCCGCAAGCGGCGCCTTGCAGCACGGTGATGACGATCTCGGCGCGGTCGGCTCGACGCGGGTAGCTGAACACGCGTAGCAGGACCTGGGTTCGACGGCATGTTCGGCAGCGGGCCCGGCGTGGTCGGTGACGGCTGGCGGGGTCGTTGCGGAGTTGACGTGGGCGGGCCCATCCCCACGGGGCGAGGT
>JAYTVF010000003.1:0-2772 GCA_043744155.1 Acidimicrobiia bacterium
GCGTCGCCCGGGTCGCCGTGGTCGGGTTGGTGTTCGCCGCCCTATTTGCTCCATCGGTGTTGCGTCGCCGGGGTGATGTCGCCACGGTGTTCCTCGTGGATGGATCCGACTCGTTGGGGGGGTCGGGACGCGAGCAGGCGTTCCAATGGGTGCGAACCGCCCTGTCGTCTCAACCTCGCGACGCTCGGGCCGCGGTGGCCGTGTTCGGCGGTGATGCCCGATTGGAACTCACTCTGCAGCACGACGCGACCTTGGTGGGTTCACGCACCAAGATTGACGCATCTGCCACCAATCTGGCCGGCGGTCTGCGTCTGGCGTCGGCCCTGTTACCCGCCGATGCGCGACGTCGGGTGGTGATCGTCTCTGATGGTCGACCGACCAGTGGTGACGCCACCGCCGAAATAGATCGCCTCAAAGCAGCCGGCGCGGTGGTGGAAACACATGCCGTCAACCGCGCCAACGGGCCCGACGATGCGGTCGTTCGGGTCGACGTTCCCTCGGCGGTGCACCCCGGCGAAATCTTCGATGTGCGAGCCACAATCGCCGCCACGATGGCCGCCTCGGCTCGGGTGGTGCTTCGCCGCGACGGCACGGTGGTCGACGAAAAGCTGGTGGATCTGCAGGCCGGCGACAACGTCGTGTCATTCCCTCAGCCCGCCAGCGTTGGGCCGGTGTCGCGATTCCAGGTCGAGGTCGTCGGTGCTGGAGACACCGTGTCGGAGAACAACAACGGCTACGCCGCGGTGCTGGTCGATGGCACGCCAACGGTGCTCATTGCCGAAGGCAAACCCCATGGCGGCGATACCTTGGCCGCCGCGCTACGGGCCGGAGGTCTGGAGGCGCAGGTACGCGACGCTCGTGATCTGCCCGGTGTCGAGGAGCTGTCTGCCTTCGCGGCGACGATCTTGGTCGACGTCGATGCCCGATCGTTGTCGGCACCGCAGGTGGCCGCCCTCACCGCGGTGACGCGCGACGGTGGACGGGGGCTGGTGGTCATCGGCGGCGACCGATCCTTTGCCCTCGGCGGCTACCGGTCGAGCGCGTTGGAGGAACTACTGCCGGTCATCTCCGAAATCACCGATCCGAAACGGCGACTCGATGTGGCCCAGGTTTTGGCTATCGACACATCGGGGTCGATGGCGGCCTGCCACTGTGCGGCTGGCACCACCCAGGGGGTCAACGGTATGCCGGTCGGCGGCAACATGATCGGCGGTGGGCAGGACAAGACAGCGATCTCCCGGGCAGCCGCGGCTCGCACCATCCAGGCAATGAACAAGAACGATGAAGTCGGCGTGCTGGCCTTCAACACGGAGCAGAACTGGGTCATCCCGCTGCAGCAACTGCCAGCCGAAGAGGTGGTAACCAAGGGTCTGCGCACGCTTTCGCCGCTTGGCGGCACCAACCTGCGCACGCCGCTGCAGACGGCGGCCGAGTCGCTGAAGAAGTCGAAAGCCTCGCTGAAACACGTCATCTTGTTCACCGACGGATTCACGTCCCAAGAGGCGCTGCAGGGTCTCGCCGATCAGGCCGCAGTGCTGGCCGCCGATGGCATCACCGTGTCGGTATTGGCCACTGGCGAGGTGGCGTACGAGCAGCTGGAGAAGGTGGCCGTCGCGGGGCGGGGCCGCTTTTATGCTGGTAAGGATCTGAATGAGATTCCTCAGATCATGGCAGCCGAGGCCGTTATCGCCGCGCGCGATGTCGTGCAGGAAGGGTCGTTTCTTCCACGGGTGACCTCAAATGCTGCACCGGTACGCGACCTGACGGCGTCGCCGCCAGTGCTCGGTTACCTCGCCACCACCCCGAAGCCAACGGCGTCGACGCTGTTACAGGTCGGTGACGATGGAGACCCTCTCTTGGCCTCGTGGCGCACCGGATTGGGGAAAGTGACGGCATGGACGTCGGATGCATCGGACCGATGGAGCGCGCCATGGGCAAACTGGTCGGGCTACATTTCGTTCTGGACCGGAGTCGTGAAAGACACCTTTGCCCTGCGAGGAGCCAGTGGCACCATCGTCGATGCCCGATCGGTGGGCGATACGTTGAAGATCTCGGTGGAAGCGCCAGCGGCGTGGAGTGACGGCGCGACGGCGGTCGCCCGTGTGAGCGGACCCGACGGCGTGGCCGTTGAAGTGCCACTCGTTCGGGCGTCAGCCACGACCTTTGTCGGGGAGAGCCGGGCGCTGAAGCCGGGGACCTTCACGGTGGGCGCAGCCGTAAGCGGGGCCGATGGTCCGGTCTTTTCTGGCACGGCGCTGGCCTCACAGTCGTACTCGGCCGAATACGCATCGGGCGCCACGGATGACGCGTATCTGACCGGGCTGTCGGTGCGCACCGGCGGACGCGGGGCGATTGCGCCAGCGCAGAGTTTCGATTCTGCGGGTTTAGCCGTCGGGCGTCAGCGAGTACCGCTCGCGCCGTGGTTGCTGTTGTTGGCCGCGCTGGCATGGCCGTTCGCCGTGGCCCTGAGTAGGTTGGTGCTGCGCCGGTCCGTGCCGATGGGTGGAGTCAGCACGCCGTCGACCTCGGCGCTGGCCAGTGTTCTTGGTCGGGTGCGCGACTCACGGCTTCTCCGTCATCGTCCTGGCCGCCCGGGAACCTTCGGATCATCTCCGGCCCCGTCGCCTCGGGGTGGCGCTGCAACCGGTCGTGGTGCCGACGTCCAGTCACAGCCACCGCCGCCGCCTCGGGGTGGCGCTGCAACCGGTCGTGGTGCCGACGTCCAGTCACCGCCGCCACCGCCCTCACCTGCCCCGGAGGTGGGCGACGCAG
>JAYTVF010000004.1:0-2770 GCA_043744155.1 Acidimicrobiia bacterium
CACCCATCTCGATGCTGTGTTCGTAGGCATAGAGCGTGTTCTCAGGAAACAACCCGTCACCCCCTCGTGAGGAATGACGAGAGGGCGACCGATTCGAAACGGATTTCCGGTCGGCGTCGCTCCGACCTTCGCGGGCGCAACTGACGAGGCCGCACAACCAGTGAGAATTAACCACAGCAAGTCAGCGCCACCAAAACGGATCGGTTTCGTGCATCGTTCACCACCGACCTCCACCGCAATCATGATACGCAGGCCGAGGTATCGCTTCTGAAAATGCCGCCGAGCTCAGTTTCGCGAATTGTTCGACACCATTTCGCCCGCCGTCCGTGACGGATCGGATCGGGGTGCGTACGGTGATTCTCGGCTGGCCAGCCGCATGTCGTTCAATCCGCTACCCGAAAGGTTCCCATGAAACGAATACTCGTGGCAGTTCTCGCTGCCACCACGTCGTTGGCCGCCGTGTCTACCCACGCCGACGCCAGTGATTCGCGCAAGCAGACTCTGACCAGCGCTGTCGAGGATCGTGTCGCCAACACGGCGACGCTTCCAATTCATCAAGGTATCGACGCCGGGGGCCAGTCGTTCTGGTACGTGGTCACCGACTCATCGAATCAGAAGGACGCTCGCAGCCGCGGCGTGAACTACTCGCCGAAGTTGGCCAACGCCCGAGGCACATCCGCCGTCCAATCAGGCTCGATCATCAACGGTGTCCTGCACGTCGCGGCAACCGTCGACTTCTCGCCGACACGCGTCGTCGTTCCTGACCCCAATATTGGGTTCCCGCCCCTGGCCGCGTCACCTGGGTCGATTGGCGAAAATGGCTACACCCCGCTGGTCGCCCTGTCGAACGGCGTGGTGATCAACGCGCCGCACATCGCCAACGACACCGGGCTGCACGACAAGTTGATCGGTGCCCCGGATCTTGTTGGCGGCACCGCGACCTTCACAGAGACCGAAGGGTTCTACAACGACAAGGAGATCTACTACGTGTCGTTCGAGGTCTCCAACCCCGACGTCGCCCCTCTGGAGGGCGGCACCTTTGCTCCCGCGTTGAACGGTGCACCCGGGATTGGTTCCAACGATCCGAAGACCTCGGCACGATCGCAGATCGTCCCATTCGTCAACGGCCAGACTGGGATCGAAAACCCCAATCGCCAGGGTCTCAACTCTGCGCTGCTTGGACAAGGCGACCCCTTGAATGTGACCAACTCTGCTCCTCACAATGACAAGTACAGCCCGCTGTGGGATGCACACCCAGCGATCTGGACCGAGACGGCAATTGCCGCCGGGGTGCGCACACGGCAGATGAAGTTCGACGACATCCGCGAACTCGCCGACAGCGGCTACATCACCGGGCCTGGCGGCACGTTCGGCCCAGGTGGGTTCATCGTCAACTGCCCGGTGGTCAGCTTCGGCTGAGACCCTTTCTGCAGCGATACTCACCCCCGGAGGCCCGACCGCTACAGAAGCGGTCGGGCTGAACGGCGATGACCACGAGCACAATCATCAGTCCGGGCCTACGTGCAGGTGTCGCGGCTCGGCAACCCGCTGTTCAAACGAGGTCATCGTCCCGATGAGGGACAAGGACCGGTGGAACAAGCTGTCGCCGACGCAGGATGACCAATTCGCCGAGTACGTCGCCCAGCCCGAGCTGGCCAAACTGCTGCCGGTGCTGTACCCGGCGTATTCCCCAACCTCGCCGCATGCACCGCCGGCCGCGCCGACCTCCTGGCGATCCTGCTGACCGGAATCCCCGCGGGAATCATCCCGGGCTTCCAGAACTTCACCGGCACGACCCAGGTAGATCTTCTGCGCTTGAACGTGGCAATCCCGCCAGTAGCGAGCCAGCACATCCTCGGTCTTCTCGGCGGTGATCTCGCCGGGTTCCCCAACGGACGTCGCGTGCAAGACGACATCACCACAATCGACTGCGTGCCATTGCCGGAGCGACGATCCCACTGGTGGATCCGGCGTTCACCGCCGACGAACGTGTCCTATCTCGACACGTTCTCATATTTGGGTCACCCCACGATCGGCTACGACACCGTGCCGTTGAACGTCGGTGCACCATGACGAGATTCGCACCACCCGACATGCCCTGGCGCAAATGCGCCACCACAGCTCAGCTCTGTGGGGCGCCGTAGAGTTCGGCTTCGATCGTGGCTTGCAGGGGGGCGATGTGTTGGTCTTCGCAGCTGGTGAGTGCGGCTGCGATGGCGAGCTCTTCGCCTTGTAGTTGGTGGAGGCTGTCGAGTGCCGGGCCGGTGAGTGTCGCGGGGTCTTGGCCTTGGACGATTGCGTCGAGGCGTTCGTGGAGGTCGGCTTCGACTTGGGTGGGGGTGTCGTATTGGTAGCCGTCGGCTCGCATGCATTCGGACCAGTTCTTGGTGGCTGCGATCATCCGTGGGTCTTGTTCGAGGCGGACGTCGGCCGGGTTGATGTAGGAGCCGCTGATCTCGGTCGGGGTGTAGGTCTGTTCGGATGCGGTGCGGGTGCATCCGCCGGTTTGGGAGAAGTCTTCGGCTTCGAGGGCGCGGGCGTGGTTCCAGTCGGGTGCCTCTCCCCAGAGGGACCGTTTGAAGGCGATCTGGTCGGGGGGCGGTAGGCCGTGGAGGTAGTCGGCGTTCTGTGTTCCAGCTCCGAAGGCGACGATTGGCTGGTTGAACTGGGTGGTGATGCCGAGGCCGTACTGTTTGACGTAGTCGTCGCTGGACACACCTGGGGCGGTTTGGTCACTTTTCATGGCCTGCTTGACCGTCACGAAGTCGAG
>JAYTVF010000005.1:0-9143 GCA_043744155.1 Acidimicrobiia bacterium
GTCGTCGGGGTGACTCCTGCTCAGGTGGGCGAAATGGCCGCTCGCCATGGCGTGGCGCTGCACGAGTTGGTGTCACGCCAAGCCTCGTTGGAAGAAGCCTTCATGGAGGCCACCCGGTCGTCGCAGGAATATCGCGCTACCGACTTCTCGACAGCCTCGGCCAACCGAACTCTGCCGTCGATGCCCGCCGATATGCCCGGCCCTCGGCCGCTCGCTGCGCCCATCGCTCCGGCCCACACGGCTCCAGCATTTAGCCCGCCCGCGTTGCCGGAGAGCGCCGGGCCTGATGATCAGCCACGTCGAGGGCTGCCGCCACCGCAATGGCAGGCTGGCTCGCCGCTGCCTCCGCCGACATGGCCGCAGGACGACGCATCATGATGAACGCCGTCCGAGCGGAATGGATCAAGCTGCGCACCATCACCTCCACCTGGGTTTTGCTCATCGTCTCAATCCTGCTGGCGCTGTTCTTTTCGACGTTACTTGCCTTTCTGAGCAAGCGAGACGGCGGCCGCCGAGGCGGTGACGGCCTCGCTCCCAGCGTTGAGGTCATGCTGACCGGTGTCGGGCTCGCCACCTTTTTGGTCGGAGTCGTGGCGGTGCTGCTGGCCACGGGAGACTTCCGCTTTACGATTCGGCCGACGTTCGCCGCGGAACCACGCCGATTGCGGGTGTTGCTGGCCAAGATGACCGTGGTCATGGTCGCTAGCGCTATCTGCGGCGCAGTGATGATCGGCCTTGCCCTCGGTACCAGCTCGCTTGTTTTGAAGCGGCGAGGCCTCTCACTTGATTTCTCGAGTGGAGGTAGGTCGGCCGCCGTCGGCATGCTCGTCTATCTGATTCTCTTCGGCCTGGCCGGATTGGCGATAGGAAACCTGATTCGCCATTCCGCTGGCGCCATCGTGGTTCTCACATTGTGGCCCTTGCTCGTCGAACCAATTCTCAAGGGGCTGTCGCGTAACTGGTTCTCGTGGCTCACCCGCTGGCTGCCTTTCGCCGCCGGGCAACGAATGATGTCGTTCAAGGATGACACCTTGCTTTTCGGCCAATGGACGGGAGGCGCCTACTTTGCCGGGTTTGTGGCGCTTCTGCTGGTGCTGGCCTTCGTCTTCGTCAGGCGTCGCGACGCCTGAGATGCGTGCCCTTGACCACTGCCAATAAGGCGGGTTAGCGCGAGCGAAGCTCGAGGCGGTCACGCTTGAGGATGCGGTACCGGCGCTCTTGCTGGCCGAGCCATCCGAGGCGGATGAAGCTGGCGATGGCCTTGTTCACTCGTTCCCGTGAGGCGCCGACCATGCCGGCCAGTTCCTCCTGGGTGATTGGTAGGGTGAACTCGTCGGCTCCGCCAGCCAGTTCGAGTAGGCGTTTCGCGGTGCGGCCCGTCACGTCGAGGAACATCGCATCGGCCAGGGCTTCGTCGGTGGAACGCAGCCGGTGCGAAAGCAAACGCACAACACCCCACAGCAGAAGCGGTTGATCGTCGAATAACGCTCGCACTGGCTCATAGGGGACCGATAAGACCCGGCTCGGTTCCAACGCTCGGGCCTCGGCTGACCGAGGGCCGCCGTCGAGGAAGGGCATTTCGCCGAAGAGGTCGCCCGCCTCCATCAGGGCAACGACGCTCTCGCGGCCGTCGACGGATCGGTTGGTCATAGCGACCCGACCCGAGAGCACGACGTAGAGTTCATTCGACTCGCTCGACTGGGCGAAGAGTACGTCACCTCGAGTCATGGATCGCGTTGTGCCTTGCTCGGTCAGCATTCCGAGGCGCTCGAGCGGCACGTCGGCGAAGAAATCGGAACGAGCGAGAACTTCTTCGTGGGCCATATGTCACAGAACGTACTACCCTCGATCCCCAAATACTTTCTTCTCCGTGCCGTCGGAGGAATGAAGGCAGCGAAGGAGCCTCGTGTCGGTTTGGACCATCGTCGTTGCGGCGGGCGCGGGCGCCCGATTCGGCGGGTTGAAGCAGTTCGAGCCCCTCGGCGGACACCGTGTCGTTGACTGGTGCATCGCAGCTGCAATGCATGTCTCAGACGGAGTGGTCGTCGTCGTTCCCGAGAGCGCTCAGAGGGTGGACACTGTCGCTCTTGAGGTTTCTGGCGGAGCCAGTCGGTCGGCGTCTGTGCGAAACGGTCTGGCTGCCGTGCCGGCGGATGCCGAGGTCATCTTGATTCATGATGGTGCTCGCCCATTCGCATCCGCCGCCCTCTTCCAGCGCGTCGTGGCCGGGGTGCGGGCTGGCGCTGACGGTGTGATCCCGGGTGTCGCGGTGGCAGATACGGTCAAGCGCGTGGCCCCCGACGGCACCATTGTGGCCACCGTCGACCGTGCTGACCTGCGCTCCGCGCAGACCCCGCAAGGGTTCCGGGGTAACTCGCTGCGGGCAGCTTACGCCGACGATGCCGAGGCCACTGATGATGCTGCGGTGGTTGAGGCGTGGGGCGGGCGCGTCATTGTGATCGACGGTGAACATACCAACCGTAAAATCACCACCCCTGACGATCTCACCTGGGCTCGCGACCGGGTGTCAAAGGAGACCTCGTGAGCTTTCGAGTCGGGCAAGGCTTTGATATCCACCGTTTCTCGGATGATCCGACTCGCCGGCTGGTGCTCGGCGGTGTTGAGTTCGCCGGCCATCAAGGCTTACACGGGCACAGTGACGCCGATGCCGTGGCTCATGGCGCGTCCGATGCCCTACTTGGCGCGCTCGGCTTGGGAGATCTCGGGCAGCACTTTCCCGACACCGATCCGGCATGGAAAGGGGTGGATTCGCTGCAAATTCTGGCGGCGGTCGGGCAGATGGTGCGCGCGGCAGGATGGGTTCCGGTAAACGTGGATTGCAAGGTGGTGTGCGAGTCGCCCAAGCTTGCACCACACAAGAACGAGATGGAGCAGCGGCTGAGCGCCGCCCTCGGTGCACCGGTGACGGTGTCAGGCCGTCGGGCGGAGGGACTTGGTGCCCTCGGTCGGCAAGAAGGTATTGCCTGCTGGGCCGTAGCTCTCGTAATGAAAGAAGATCAGTAATGGGCGCACGCGGTGCCAGTCGAGGACAAAAGCCACTCTCTCCCGGGGCAGCTAAAGCTATCTCCCGAGAGGCCAGCAAGAGCCGACGGCCGCTGTCGGGCGCGGCAAAGAAGGCGGTTGCGGGTCGATACGACAAACAGGCCGAGAAGTCGGATGAAGGACGTCGCCGCACCGCGGCGGCTCGAGCCGGCGGCCGATCGCAACCGGCCGGTACGTTCTCGGCACGGGGTCCGGGCTTTGCCCGTCAAGATGGCGGTCGGCCCACCGACGGTGGCGGACGACCGGCACCTGCGCGCGATCGCGGACTCGGTGGAGATCAGATCGAGGGCCGTCAGGCCGTGCGTGAGTTGCTGATCGCTGGCCGACGCAAGGTGCGCGAGCTGTGGATCGCCTCCGATATGGAGGATTCGGGCATCATCTCCGAGATTGCTGACCTGGCAGCAGCCAACCGGGTGCAGATTACCGAGGTCAACCGGCGGCGCCTCGATGCATCGGCGCGCAGCGAGGCTCCCCAAGGGGTGTTGGCTCGGGCGGTCGAACTGGAGGAAGCTGATTTCGACGAGTTGCTCACCACCAAGAACGGTCAGAAGCCTTTCTTGCTTGCCGTGGACGGCGTGACTGATCCGGGCAACCTCGGTGCCCTGTTGCGCTCGGCGGAAGGTGCTGGCGTTACGGGCGTGGTCCTACCCAAGCACCGTTCCGTCCACATCACGCCGACGGTGGCCAAGTCAGCGGCAGGGGCCATCGAACACCTTGACATAGCGGTCGTGCCGGGTCTGCCCGCTGCCCTAGCGCGGGCCCAGCAAAAAAAGGTGTGGGTCGTCGGCCTCGACGATGCCGCCGACAAGACGCTCTTCGAGTTGGGTGATCTGGCCCTCGAGGCGGTCATTGTCGTTCTCGGTGCCGAGGGCACCGGTCTCTCCCGCCTGGTGCGCGAGCGATGTGACATGATCGTTTCGATCCCCATGGCGGGGCGCCTGTCATCGCTGAACGTGTCAACAGCCGGAGCCATGGCGCTGTACGAAATCACCCGTCAACGTATGGCCGCAACGCCCACGTAACTCACTGACCGCTCGGAACATTTCCCGAACGCCAGTGGGAGCAGCGATACTCTCGCCGACTGCCCTCATCAGAAAATTCTCAAGAGACCTCGCTGTCGCGCGGCAAGGCACACGCGGCTGCCGATAAGGACGCAGGCTGGCGTCGGTGCTCTATCGGCGAGGTATGACGGGAGATCATCCGTGCCGTTGCAATCTGCGCCCAATGCAGCAGCGCCGCTCTCGACGGGCGCGCTCGGACTTCGATCACTGTCGGGTCGCCTCGTCATGCTGCTACTTCTGCCACTGATGATCGCCCAGGTGCTCGTGTTTCGTGACCTGCAACGACTGCGATCGGCCGCGGCTGATTCGACGGTCCTTAGAACCGATATCGGCCGAATGGCAGCATCGAGCGCCGTATACGCCCCGGCCGCATTCGAGGAAATGACGTCGGGCGGACTGGCCGCTGTTGATGCGTTGGGAGTCGATAGGGCACTGTTGGGTAGCGTGCTGGGTTTCGACTACGAACCCTATCTTCAGAGTGCGAGAACGAACCTCGACCGGGCCCTCGACGGCGTCGAAGCCGAAAGCGGGGGAACAGCGCTGCCCGACGGTAGGACGGTCTCAGAGGCCCTTGTGTCGTTGCGACGCGACCTCGGTCAGCAGCGACTCACGCTCGACCAACACCGGGCGAATGGTCCAAGTATTGCCTTGCGACTCAATGCAATCATCACGATGATCGATGATTTGGCATCGGGAAGTGGTCTTGCAGCTGTAGCGCCAAGTGAGGTCGCGGTTGTTTCACTGTCAGGTGAGGCCGAGCATTTGCTGGTAATGGTTCAGTCGGTCGCTCGGGAGACTCGGGTGAATACTTCAAGTTTGGGGGCATCTAACGGGTTGACTCGACCTGACGACGCGCTGAGGGCTGCTGGCGTGACGGCCTTTGTTATAGGCCAGTACGCAAGCCTCGTCGCGAAGGGAAATCCCGAAAGCCAGGAAAGGTGGGCATCGTTCTGGGACAACACGGCCCTCGACACCTTTGAGAAGATTCGTCCGGATCTCGCCAAGGCACTAATCGCGCGTCAGAACCTCCAACCCGGAGGAAATCCATTGGTCGATGACCCGGGATTTATCCGGCTGCTCGCAACAATACTGCGTGCGTCGTTCGACCGACTCGACGCCTTCCAACATTTCGGAGAGGAAGGATTTGTCGATGTCACGGCTCGCACATCTTCGATTGGCCGACAGGCGCATGGTGCGGTGACGGACTGGCTCATTTTGATGGTGCTCTGCACCTTTGTCAGCATGATGCTGCTCGCCCTCACATTGTGGACGACTGTGCGGCCGCTTCGGAGGCTGACGATGCGCGCCCTCGATGTTGGCAGGGGTGAGATATCTCCCGATCCGCTTCGAGTGAGCGGCCCATCGGACGTACGAGCCGTCACGGCAACGTTCAATTCGATGGTCGCTACGCTTGCAACGTTTGAACGACAACTGACTGAACTGGCCACTGGTGACCACCTTGTTCAGGATGAGGTTATTATTCCCGGATCGCTCGGCACATCGCTACGCGCTTCGGTGGATCACCTTTCTGACGTCACGGCACAACTTCGAGGGAGTGAGGCTATGGCAACCGCCATTATCGACACGGCCACCGACGCAATTTGGACGGTTGATTCATCAGGACTAATCCTTTCGGCCAATGCAGCTGCCCAGGAACTGCTCGACCAAATAGCCAGCGAACAGATCGGGCGCGAACTCGTCGAGCTCTTTGGACGGCCGATCGATATGTCCGGCCGCTCGGGAGAACTCGAGTTTCGGCGCCACGACGACAAGGTCATCCATGCCCTCATGTCTCACAGCGAGGTGTTGGTGAATGATCAACTTGTTCGAGCGCTCTTCGCCAAGGATGTATCCGAACGCAAGGGATTTGAGGAACGACTTGCCTTCCAGGCTCGCCATGACCAGTTGAGCGGGCTCCCGAATCGTCTCGCGGCCATCGAGCACCTCGACGCTGCGCTGGAACGAGCCAAAGTATCGGATCGCCCGGTCGGTGTGGCGGTTATCGATCTCGACGGCTTTAAGGCCGTCAATGACAGCCGCGGTCACGCGACCGGCGACAAACTCTTACGTGAAGTAGCCCGACGGCTGCGCTCGTGTCTCCGGGAGAGCGAATTCGTCGGACGTTTGGGAGGCGATGAGTTCCTCGTGATAGCGGAAGGACTCGCGGCAGAGACCATCAGGGCTCTGAGTGATCGTCTCATCGTCGCGATCTCGCAGCCATTCGAATCGGGCGACGCGCTGTTCGTCATCTCAGCCAGCGCAGGCATAGCGCTCTCCAAGAGTGCAGTCGACGGCCTCGAACTCATCCGTCAGGCTGATGTTGCTGTCTATGAAGCCAAGAATCTCGGCCGCGGGCGGTCGGTGATGTTCGATGAGTCGCTGCAGGAGGCGGTTGAAGCAACCGCCGAAGTAGAAGTCGGCTTGGGCCGTGCCATTCGAGACAACGAGCTTGAACTGCACTTCCAGCCGATAATGCGACTCGCCTCAAATTCTGTATGGGGTGTCGAAGCGCTCGTGCGCTGGAACCGCCCGGGAATCGGCCAGGTTCCACCTGATCGATTCATCCCCGTCGCCGAACGAAGCAACCTGATCATCGATCTCGGACGATGGGTGATCGGCTCGGCCCTGCGTACTCTCGCCGAATGGCAACAGGATCCGGCCCGAGCGCATCTCCATCTCGCCATTAACATTTCTGGACGCCACCTGACCAACGGTGATCTCGCAGAAGATCTCGCCACGGCCTTGGCCGAGACGGGCGCTGATCCGGCCGGACTTGAGATCGAACTGACCGAGACGCATCTTCTCGAAGACCTCGACCGGGCCAATGCGGTGCTTCGCGTGCTGCGTAGCTGGGGCATCGAGGTTTCGGTTGATGATTTCGGAACTGGGTATTCGTCGATGGGTTACCTGCGCCAACTCGAGGTCGATGCCATCAAGATCGACCGAATCTTCGTGGCCCGCACCCAGCACCCCGGTTATGACCGCACCATCGTCGAAGTGCTGCTACAACTGGCCGATACCCTCAATCTCGACGTGGTCGCCGAAGGCGTCGAGACGGCCGAACAGCTGGCATTCCTGAAGAGCCGCAACTGTGGCCGAGCTCAGGGCTATTACCTTTCGCGCCCCATTCCACGCGTCGAACTCGACGCCTGGCTGCTTGCACACTCCGACAGTGTCATCGTCGCCAGGCGCGAGGTGTCTACCCAAATATGCCGCCTCGAGACACACATGCCCCCGGTCGGGCAACAGGGTCGATAGTGCCGTCGTTACACACGTAGACATCGGCGAGTTCGTTGAAGATGCGGTCGAGGTCACCCTTCTGGGCGCCGGTAAGTGCGCCGTTGAGCGCGATAACTCGCTGCTCCTGGGCCGTTGTCCGTACCGCCGTGAGCTGGGCGGCGACTGCGGCGGGGTCTGATCCCTTGGTGTCGAGCGCCTGAAACGCTACGGCGACGCTCGGTGAAAAGGCAGTTCGAAGTAGCTCGTAGGCATTCAGGGCGGCGAGGTCAACCTCGCCGCCCTGTGAGGGGTTCGGCGCTGGCTGTGTGGAGGACGGTTTGGTGGGAGCCGAGGTCGTTGCGACCGTAGGGGGCGCGGTCGTCGTCCGAGCCGCCGTCGTCGTGGTTTGAGCCACTGTCGCCGTCACGGTGACGCTCGGCGATAATGAATCGACGGCCGCGGCCGACGGCGCCGGGGTCACGGGTGGCGCACCAGGGGCGACCGAGGTCGCTGAGGCCGATGTTGCTGACGCCGTGGTCGTCGCTGTGGTCGCCGGACCGGTGGTGACCACAATGGCGGTCGACGTCGGCGTTGCCGCCGGGGTGGCGCCCGTGGGGAGCACCTCGTTACTGCTCGGGCTGGTCGGGTCTGATTGACCTGATCCGACCACACTGGTCGTTCGCTGCAATCCGGTGGTCGCGTTGGTCTCGGTCGCGTCGCCTTCGTGCACGGCCTCGGTACGGCTCGGCCTTGCGACGAGGCCGACGCCGTACAGGTTGAGCGCCATCAGCCCAGGCTGCACGGCAAGGGCGAGACTGAGGCCACAGAGCAATCCGCGGCGCCGGAGATCGCTCATGCGCCGCGTCTATCGATGGTCATTCAGCCCTCACTTGGCGCGTGCTCCGAAGTGACCGAGTCTCGCGATCAAGAGGACTCATTGCAATGAGTCGAATAACTCTGGCGATGCCCCGTGCGCCCTCGGGAGCAGGCCGAGCAAACCAATCGCGCTGCATCACCGCTGGCCGACCTGGGGAAATGCGTGGAGCCGAGTGTCAGAATCGAACTGACGACATCCTGTTTACAAGACAGGTGCTCTGCCAACTGAGCTAACCCGGCGTACCTGTCGGCCAGCATATAGGCCCGCGAGGGTGAGGGTGCTTGTAACTCGCGTCACTGGCGGTCAAGCTATATGAGTGCCATTGATCGATCGTGAACAGGCCATCTTGGATTTCGAGCGTTCGTGGTGGACACGCGACGGTCTGAAGGATGCCATGGTGCGCGAGCTTTTCCAGGTAGATCTCGCCTCGTACTACCAAACACTGAACGAACTCCTCGACCGCCCCGACGCGCTGGAGTACGACCCGCTCGTGGTCCGGCGCTTGCGAAGGCTTCGAGATCGCCGCCGTCGTGCCCGGGTCGATTCGACCGCGGTCGCCGTAGATTCTGGAACGGACCACTAAATGGCCATGCCGCCACGCCCGCAAAAAGAAGCCGCGCCTCGCAGCATGACGGGTCGAACAATTGCCATCACGCTGGTGGCCTTGGTACTGGGCGGGTACGTGCTCAACAAGGGATTCCACAAGCCGGCCAAGATCTCGACGGGTACCGCTGCCCCAACAGCCACGGTTGCACCCGGCGGAGCCGCCAAGCCAACCTCGACGATTAAAGGGGCAACCACTGCAGCATCCGGAGCCTCGGTCACCACCGCCCCGGTGATCGTGGCCCCCACGACCGTGCCAGTGAACGCGTCCGTTGCCCTGTTGGTCGCCAACGGTGCCGAAAAGGCTGGCATCGCCGGGC
>JAYTVF010000006.1:0-2739 GCA_043744155.1 Acidimicrobiia bacterium
TGCCACCACTGGCCGCATCAATGCCACTATCGTCGGCGTCATGATCGCCTCCCTCTTGGCCCTCACCACCGATTCTGTTAAGAGCGCGGCCATCGTCGCCGTGCTGGTGTTCGTGGGATTTGCGATCGTTTCGGCGCTGATCGTGAAAGCCATCGTGACGAAAATCGTGTCGCTGTTGGTCATGGCGGCACTGAGCCTCGGGATGTTCTCCCAACGCGCTGCGCTCGACACGTGCGCCGATCAGGTGAAGGCCGGCGCATTCTCCAAGAGCGGCAACCGCAAAACCGAGTGCTCGTTTCTGGGCTTCAAGGTACGTGTACCGAACGTCACCGGCCCCTGAATCGAGCGGACGGGCGCGGCGGCGCCGATGCTGATTAGCTGGTTCCATGCAACTGCTTTTGATACGCCACGCATTGCCGGTGCGCCGCGAGCGGGCTGACGGTCCGGCTGATCCCGAATTGTCCGAGGCCGGTCGTGCGCAAGCAATCTTTCTGGCCGGGTATCTTGCGTCGGAACCACTGACGGCGATCTATTCCAGCCCGCTTTTACGGGCGAAGCAGACAGCGGCCCCCTTGGTCGAAGGCTCGAATCTCCCCGTCGAGATCATCGACGGCCTCGCTGAATTCGACCGCGGGTCCGCCAGCTACGTTCCCGCTGAGGAGCTGAAGGCTGCGAACGGCCAGCAATGGCAGGATCTGCTCGCTGGCCGTCATGCACTCCACGGCTTCGCCGGCGTCGAGGCGTTTCGGGCAACGGTGTTGGCCAGTATGGAACACATCATCACCGCCAACCTGGGTGGCGTGGTGGCGGTGATCTGCCATGCTGGCGTCATCGGCAGCTATCTCGCTCACGTGCTTGGAATCGAGCTGGTCGGCCCGAGCTTCTTTGCGCCGAACTACACCTCGATCAGTCGAGTGATGGCCTCGAGGAGGGGTGGTCGCTCGGTGTTCACGATGAACGAAACCTCACACTTGCGCGGCACCGGACTACCAACGGGCCTTTACGACTGAAAGCTGTGCTGGACTAGTCCCATGACACCACCACCGGTAGATGACCTGCTGCAATATCTGGCCAGCTCGCCATCGCCCTATCACGCAGTACATTCGGCGGTTCATCGCCTTGAGTCCGCCGGTTGGCAATCCCTGTCGTTACGCGATTCCTGGGACGACCTCCCGGCTCGGGCCTATGTGCATGTAGGTGGTGCTCTGGTGGCCTGGTCGCGACCCCGCGAAGTGGCCAGCCATCACCCGTTCCGAATCGTCGGCGCCCATACCGACTCACCAAACCTACGGCTCAAACCGCACCCCGACACCGGCGCGGTCGGTTGGCGGCAGTTGGCCGTCGAAGTCTATGGCGGCGCCTTGCTGAACTCTTGGCTTGATCGTGACCTCGGCCTGTCGGGCCGGGTGGTGAGTCACGACGGCACTACTCGGCTTGTACTCCTCAACGACCCTCTGGCCCGTGTGCCGCAGCTAGCTATTCACCTCGACCGCGACGTCAACGATCGAGGGGTGCAATTGGACAAGCAGCAGCACCTCACACCTGTATGGGGATTGGGTCCGGTCGTTGAGGGTGATTTTGCCGGATGGCTGGCCGAACGCATGGGCGTATGCGCCCACGAGATCGTGGCGTGGGATCTGATGTTTCACGACCTCACTCCCCCGGCGCTTCTCGGATCGCAGCAAGACCTATTGGTATCGGCTCGTCTCGACAACCTGGTGTCGTGCTGGACGGCCATCCAAGCGCTCATCGCCAACGAGGCCGACCGGGATGCGCCGAGTGCGCTCATCTGCCTTTTCGACCACGAGGAGGTCGGTTCAGAATCTGCGACAGGTGCCGCCGGACCCTTGTTACAAGCCGTGATCGAGCGACTGACCGACGCGTCGAGCGATTTGGCCAACTTCCGGCGGTCTGTCGCGGCCAGCGCGTGCGTATCGGCCGACATGGCCCATGCCGTGCACCCCAACTATCCCGAACGGCACGATCCCGGCCACCGTCCGATGCCCAACGGCGGTCCGGTGGTGAAGGTGAACGCCAACCAGCGATATGCCACCGATGCGCAAACCGCTGCCATGTTCCACCGGGCCTGCGCGACGGCCGGGGTGCCGTCTCAAGTGTTCGTCAGTAGGAACTCGATGCCGTGCGGTTCGACCATCGGCCCGATCACGGCTACTCGCCTCGGCATCGCCACCGTCGACGTCGGCTGTGCACAACTCTCGATGCATTCGGCGCGAGAGATGTGCGGCGCCCACGATCCCGGCATGATGACCCAGGCGCTGCACGCCTTCTTTCAGGATGACCGTCAGGTCGTATAGTCGGCGTTGATGCGGATGTACCCGTCGGTGAGGTCGCAGCCGTACACCGTGAACGAGCCCGAACCGATGGCGACATCGACATTGATGGCGACCTCGTCGCGCCGCATGTAGTCCGTCAGTTCGGCGAGCCCGTCATCGCCGACCTGCGCCGGGTACACCTCCTGACTGCCGAAACAGATGGTGACCTTTTGCTGGTCGATGTCGGTTTCCTCGTGGCACTTGCCGATAGCCATGGCGACCCGACCCCAGTTCGGGTCGGCACCGTGTACTGCCGTCTTGACGAGCGGGCTGTTCACGATGGCCTTGGCCACTCGTTTGGCCTGGGCATCGTGCCGTGCCCCTGTGACGGTGACGACGATGAGCTTCTCGGCTCCTTCGCCGTCTCGGGCCACCATACGGGTGAGTTCGAGGGCGACGCGGTGCA
>JAYTVF010000007.1:0-2735 GCA_043744155.1 Acidimicrobiia bacterium
ATGTGGTCGCGCAGATACGCCGGTCCCCACACGTGGGCGCCCATGTCGCCGCCCGCCGGGGTGGTGTTGGCGAAGATCTGCGACGGATGCATCTGAATGAAGGTGAAAAGCATGAGACCACCGACGACAAGGATGGTCATCAGCCGCTCGGCGAATTTCCAGTTCTCCTCATCGACTGGCCGAGCAGGCGGGTCAAGGGGAGGGTCTCGGAACGAGACGTAGGGATCAAAAGGCGCGTCGGCATCCGTCGAATCGAGCAAATCGGTCATCAGAACTCCAATGGTGCCATCTGAACCACCTGCCGCGGTATCAGGAGAAAAATAAGAGGGTTGCCACAGCCGTGGCGTTGAAGCCAGCGTGAATAGCCATACCCAGACCGAGTCGGCCGGTACGTTGCGCTGCGTAGCCGACCACGAGGCCGAACATCAGCAGCGCTGGCAGTTGCAGCGGCTGCCAATGGATCGTCGCGAACATCAGCGCCGAACCAACCAGCGCCAGGCCGTCGTTGTAGCGCGCCGCGAACGAACGCAACACCAGGCCGCGGAAGAAAATCTCCTCGAAGACAGGTGCGCCCACCACCACCACCAAGATGAGCAGCGAGACTCCGAGCAGACCCCGGCCCTTCGCCGTGAGTTGCTTGGCCGGTTCGTCGAGTTTGGAGATGTCGAACCAGCTCAGGTGGGTGGCGCGAAAAATCACCCGGTAGAGCGGCCCCAGAATTTTGTAGAGCGCCTTGACGAAGACCAACTGCAGCACGATCCCGACCAGAAATCCGACAGCGTCGGAAAACCGAAACCGAAGCCCGTAGTCGTTTCGTAGGTTTCCGGTACCCCATGTGCGGCTGGCAAACCAGCACACTCCCACCATGCCGACCCACTGCGGGATCTGGGTGATGGCCACCAACCAGAGTGGATAGGTGCTGGGGTCGGCAGACCCGTAGCCAGAGACGAGCACGACGATCAACGCGCCGATGAGTGCAAAACTCAATGCGCAGATATAGCCGAAGATGGCGACACCGATATGAAATCGGTGATCTTCGGGGTGGACGCGCACTCTGCCCACAGTACCGGGCGACGACCCCGGAGTGACATCCGCCCCCACGGTAACGCTCTTAGCTGGCCACCCGGCGCGGCTGCGGGCCGTACTCGAGCGAACGCCGCTCCTCCATCCGCCACCCATGAGGCACGCTGATTCGGCTGGCGTGACGGTCACACAGGTCGTACCCATGAGGGTCTCGCTCCGGGGTCAGGTTGTCGACCCAGACGATGCCTCTCGCGTACTGATAGGTCAGCGTGGCCGCCGCCGGTTCGGCACAGGTGGGGCGGGAGCACTGGCGGATCACAACGACAAACGCTACCGAGGGACGCAGTCTTCATGGTGGACCCCCGTATTCGGCCAACCGAACATACAAACTGCCGATCTTCCCCTTAGCATTAGCAGTATGAGTAACCTTCCCCCTCCCCCACCTCCCGGCTCGGGCAGCGGTGGCAGAGGTTCGTCCCCTGATCGCCGATCAAACAAAAGCCCGTTGAAATCGGGTCCAAACATCCCGAGGTGGGCCATCTGGGCCCTCGGAAGCTTGGTGCTGACTGGCTTGCTTTTTTCGTCACGGCTCACCACAAAGGCACCGACCATTCCGTATTCGGAATTCATGGCACGGGTTGAGGCGGGCAAGGTCGCCACCGCCAAGGTCTCGAACGAGACCGGTACCATCACCGGCACCCTGACGAACGGCGACAAGTTCACCAGCGCCGGGCCCCTGGCTGTCATTCAGACCGACGCCGACAAGATCCGCGGATCAAAGGCCGAGCTCACGTTCGCTTCTCCGCAGCGCAACTGGTTTCTCGACCTTCTGCCTGTGCTTCTTCCTTTCGCCCTCGTGATTGGGGCGTTGGTGTGGATGCAGAAGCGGGCACAGGGCCAGATGGGCAATGTGATGTCGATCGGGCGAAGCCGAGCCAAGACGTACAACGCTGACAAGCCGTCGACCACCTTTGCCGATGTCGCTGGCTATGACGGCGTGAAGCAAGAGATCAAAGAAGTCGTCGACTTCTTGCGCACGCCCGAACGGTTCAAGGAAATCGGTGCTCGCATCCCAAAGGGCATTCTGCTCGTCGGTCCCCCTGGCACCGGCAAGACCCTGTTCGCCCGGGCGGTAGCTGGTGAGGCTGGCGTTGGCTTTCTCTCGGTCACCGGTTCTGACTTCATGGAGATGTTCGTCGGCGTGGGGGCGAGCCGCGTGCGCGATCTGTTCCAGCAGGCCCGCAAAATGGGCAAGGCCATCATCTTCATCGACGAAATCGATTCCATCGGACGTAAGCGCGGTGCCGGTCTCGGTGGCGGCCATGACGAGCGTGAGCAGACGCTCAACCAGATGTTGGCCGAAATGGACGGCTTTGAGACATCCGAAGGCATCGTGATCATGGCGGCGACCAACCGGCCCGACGTGCTAGATCCAGCATTGCTCCGCCCCGGCCGATTCGACCGCCAAGTCGTCGTGCCGCTGCCGGAATACAGCGAGCGGCTCGCCATCCTTCAGGTGCACAGCCGTGACAAGCGTATGGGGCCAGACGTCGATCTCGACATCATGGCCAAAGGCTCCCCCGGCATGTCTGGCGCCGATCTGGCCAACCTGGTCAACGAGGCCGCCCTGTTCGCGGTGCGACGTGGGTCAAAGCAGATCGAACGGCTCGACTTCGAATCGGCCCGAGACCGTGTGCTCATGGGTGCACGAC
>JAYTVF010000008.1:0-9096 GCA_043744155.1 Acidimicrobiia bacterium
CTGTTCAACAATCGGTGCACCACTCGAGAACGAGAACGCCAGCAGGGCATCGCCTACGGCTTCGGCATCTTCGTCGATGGCGCCTTTTGCGGCGAGATCAATCTGAACAACGTAGTGCGTGGCGCATTTCAGTCGGCCTACGTCGGGTACTGGATCGACGAAGCTCGGGCCGGCCGAAGTTACATGCCCGAGGCTGTCGTTGTCGTCACTCGGTTCGCCTTTGAGGACCTTCATCTGCACCGATTGGAGATCGACATCATTCCGCGAAACTCAAACAGTCGACGGGTGATCGAGAAGTTGCGATATCGAGAAGAAGGGGTCGCCGAGCGGTTCCTCGAAATCAACGGCGTGTGGGAAGACCACGTGCGCTACGGCATCACCGCGGAGGAGTGGGCCACCCGTCAGAACGAACTGGCCGACGCCTGGCTGTAGGATTTTAGCCCTTACGGGTCGATATGCGTGCCTGTAGGGCTGCGATGCGCTCCTGGAACCAGGGCTGCCGGCTGCTCCAAAGCTGCGGGGTGAGCTCGTGGTCGACCGCCTCGGCATGAGTCGGAATACCGGCCATCTCCCGGATCGTCACCTTGGTGACTGCGATCAATTCACGAGGAGCCGACGCGGCGCGCGCCGCCATCTTTTGCGCACCGGCCAACAGTTCGTCGTCGGCAAAACACCGAAATGCCAGACCGACCCGCTCGGCCTCACGTCCGTCGAGCACTTCGCCGAACAAGACCGCGGCCGCGGTGATCTGCGGGCCGACGATGCGGCGCAGCATCCAGGTATTGCCTCCACCGGGATGCAGGCCGATCTGCATGAACCGTGTATCGAATTTGGCCGACACCCCGGCCAAGCGGACATCGCAGCCAAGGGCCATATTCATGCCCGCTCCGACGGCCGCCCCATTGACCGCCGCAATAGTGGGAAGGTGGCTGTTGGCAACTCGTAAGAAGCCTTCGTAGATTTTCTTGAGGCTTTCGCCGGTGGCTTCGGCCAGGTTGCCCAGATTAGCCCCGGCGCAAAACGCCGGAGCGGCCCCGGTTACAACCACGGCTCCGACATTGGCATCGGCCTCGATCTCGTCCATGGCCGACACGATGGCATCGACCAAGGGCTGGGTGAGCGAGTTGCGCTCAGCCGGGTTGTTGAGAGTGAGAGTGGCGACGCCATCGGCTACGGAAACGAGCACAAGAGACATGCGTCGAGGCTACGCCCCTCAGTTCCCGCTGTCCTCTTCCGGCCCAACTACTGGGCGTCCCTCGACTTCGCCGATGACCTGCTGCGGGTCAGCGTCCGCGAACGCGACTCGAATGAGCGAGGGATGATAGCGATCCGCCGTCTGCACAGCTGGGTAAAACAGATTCTTCATTAACGGGTGCGTGAGGTTGACATCTTCGAAATCGAGGCTGGCCTTGTAGCGAATTTCACCATCGCGAAAATCCATCTCGAAGTTCCCGATACGCAGGCCGTAGTTGGCCCGGGTGATCAACTCTGCGACGGCCGCCCGTCGATCCTCGGGCACAAACTCGGCAAAGATGACGTACACGTAAATCTGTTGCAATTCAACGTTGATGTGGCACACGACCCGAAACTCGGCGTTCGTACCCACGTAGCGACAGCTATAGGCGGTGAGCCCTTCTATGTCTTCGGGGAACCAGCCATCGACCTGCAGAAACTGCTGAGCGTTCTCGTAGGCGGCCCATCCATTGGCGTGGTCGAGTTTGACGTCTTCGCCGTCATTCGGTTGTTGCATAGCCCCATTCTGGCCCGTCGATCACCAATTCCCACGTCATCGTGGACGTTCCCCAAAAGAACCCCGGCACCGGCTCAGCAGACCGAAATCCCTTACAGTTCGTCCATGTCCGAATCTGCTGCCTCTTCTCCGCTTACGCCCGCTGCAACCGTGGTGGTCGTGCGGGATGGGGCCAGCGAGCTTGAGGTGCTGATGCTGAAACGCTCATCGGCCGGGGCGTTTAGCCGCCATTGGGTCTTTCCTGGCGGCAAGGTCGATGCGGCCGATCATGATCCGGTCAGCACAGATCCGCTGGCGAGCTTTCGTCGGGCCGCCGTGCGCGAAGCCGCCGAAGAGGCAAACCTTCACCTGAGCGATCACGAACTGGTGACCTTCGCCTACTGGGAGCCGCCCGCGTCGCAGCCACGGCGATTTGCCACGTGGTTTTTTCTGGCCGCTGTGCAACAGGCTGAAATCATCGTCGACGGCATTGAGATCGACGAGCATGCCTGGTTATCGCCAGCCTCGGTCATGGCGCTGCGCGATGCGGATCGTGCCGAACTGGCACCTCCGACATGGATGTCGCTCTACACGCTCAGCCACTACAGCACGACAGAAGAATTGCTTCGGGCCGAGCAGCAGCGTGAGACACCTCGGTTTTCGACCCACACGGGCACACACGATGGCATGCGCCTCACCATGTGGGCGGGCGACGCCGGGTATGAAACCGGCGATGCGTCGCTAGCTGGCCAGCGCCACCGACTGGTGATGGATCCCGCCGGTTGGCGCTATGAGGGCTCGTTCCCGGGCCGATCTCAGGCTTGAGACCCAGTCGGCGGTCCCGACCCGCAGGTAGTGGATAACGGCCCCACGCATAGTCACTTCGAGGGTGAGTTTGCGGGCCCGCGGATTCAACGCGATCCAGGCCATGTCGGCCACTGGCATCCGCACCGTCGAGCCGTCCCGGTCGGCCACGAAGGCAAGATCATGATCGCTCAAAATGAGGCGACCAAGGCACTCTCGAGATCGCCCGGATACGAGGGCCGCCGCTCCCGTACGTATCGCGTGTGAACGCATCTCTGCGGTGCTTGTCGCCCCATTTTGACCGATCATGGTTGTCGCCCTTCGACCTCGCTCAACTGCTTGCCGTTCTCAGTGACATCATTATTTGTGAGATAGTCGCGGTTGACTAGTGGTTTGGCGGCCAATGATTCGTGCGACCCGCACTGAAACAGCACAAAGAGCCGATTGACCCACCCTTCGAGATGGCTTCCTCATTCTGCGTCGGACAAATGCAGATGATTTCCATACGATTGATTTAGATTTTGGCTCCGCGGGAGACGATCTCGTCCTGGACTTTGGCGAACACTGCCCTTCCGAGCCGTTCGGCGCCGGCGACGCTGAGATGGAAGCCATCACCTTGGCGCATCAGCTTTGCTACGCCGTCATCGTCGACCATGTAGGCGGCATAGGCGTGTTCGGGACTCTCGAAGATCACCCATGTGTCAACCAAGGTGACCAATGGCCGTCTGGCGACCTCGGACCGAAAGATCTGATTGATGATTTCCTGGTGCGCGAAATCATTGAGATTTTCGGGCATAGGTGTACCTACCCAGATCAGCTTGCGCCCATCGCGGGTGAGATAATCCATGGTTTCGCCGACTCGACGCCCGTACTCTGCGGCCCACTCCGGTGCGCCCGGCTGAAAAGGCTTACCGCCAACCACCAACCCCTGTCCATCGTTGCCCCCGAAGCCGACAACGACCACCTGCGGGCGAGTCGTTGCCATTTGCTGCACCAGACGGGCCGGCCAGTCAAAACTGTCGGGGCGAGCCAATCCGGTGGCGGCGCGAGAGTCGACCGCCGGAGCATCTACCAGCCGAGACGCCACCGAAAGCCGCTGTACTACCGCACCCCACCCCTGCACCAGAGAGTCTCCGCCGACGTAGAGCTTGAGTGGGTTGGTCTTGGTCGGCACGCTGGGCTGGGTGACCGGTGGAGCCGTCGGTGGCGCCGCAGTCACCGGTACTGTCGTCGCTTGCACTTCACCCGCCACCGTGGTGTCGGGTGAGTCGTTCACGGATGTGGATGTTGTGGAGGCTTCAAAAGCCGTGCCCGGATCGGCACTGACGGCGATACCGCGCAACTCATCGACCTTGCGACCCGGCTCGTCGAGGTGCAGTGTGCCCGAAAGGCTGTTCAAGTTACGGGCCAGGGGCAACACCACACCACGGGTCGATGAGCTCAGCGGCATGCGCTCGGCCTGGGTCAGCAGATCCGTGCTGTTGAGCAGCGCAGCCAATACATAGACGATTACGCCGACCTTGGCGACCCCGCCAGCCGACAGCGATCGCCGACCAGATCCTGCCGACGATTCAGTCATCTCGGCCTCGGTCATGATCAGAACTGGAAGTAAATGAAGGGCTGCACCCCAATGGGGGCAAGCCGACTGATAAAGAAGAAACAGGCCGCCAACGTGAGCCCCTGGACTGCCACTGGGAACGTTGAGAACCGGTATTGCACGGCCTTCATGATCTTCTCAGGGACAAACTGGCTGAGGATCATCAAGCCAAGAACACTAATGAGCAGCGGGGTCACCAGCGGGGACGGCGATCCCCACCCGGTCACCAGTTGGCCGAGAACGTCGAAGGCGAGCTGAAGTTTTTCGGCACGGAAGAAGATCCAGGCGAAACAGACGATGTGGAACGTGAAGACCCAGCCAACCAATCGGGCCGGCAAGAATCCTCGTTCAAAACCGATGTCGCCCCGAGCACCCCGCCGCTCGCTGATGAAACGCTCGATCGCCAGGCCCAGGCCGTGGATGCCGCCCCAAATGACAAATCGCCACGCCGCACCATGCCACAGCCCACCGATCAACATCGTGAGCGCCAAGTTGATATATGTACGGGCCGTACCACGCCGGTTGCCCCCGAGCGAGATGTACAGATAGTCGCGCAACCAGCGCGACAGACTCATATGCCAGCGCCGCCAAAAGTCCTGAAGGCTGGTGGCGACATAGGGTGAATCGAAATTCTTGGGGAAGCGAATACCGATGAGCAACGCCACGCCGATGGCAATGTCGGTATAGCCAGAGAAGTCCGCGTAGATCTGCAACGCGTAGGCATAGATACCGAACAACACTTCAAGGGCGCTGTGGCCCTGGGGGTTCGTGAAGACCTTGTCGGCGATCGAGTGGCTGAGATAGGCCGAGATCACGACCTTTTTGAACATACCGGCAATGATCAGTCGGAAGGCGTGGGAGGCGTCGATGAAACGGGGATCGGGGCGGGTGCGCAACTGCGGCAAGAACTCAGTGGCCCGCACGATGGGGCCAGCGACGAGATGAGGGAAAAAGCACAGGTAGGTGGCGAAATCCACCAGTTGGGTCGGCTTCACCTTGCCGCGGTAGGCGTCGATCACATAGCTAAGGGCCTGAAAGATGAAGAACGAGATGGCCACGGGCAGGATCACCTGGCGCTTGGGAAGCCAACTCAACATAGGACCGAAGTTGTCCCGCCCGAAGTTGTAGTACTTGAAATACGCCAGTACGCCGAGGTCGGCCACGACGGCGACGCGTACCCAGAGCTTCTTGGTCAAGGGTGTACGGGCCTTGAAAATACCGACGACGAAGACCTGGTTCACCACCGTGACCAGCATCAACAGCGCCGGGTACTTCCAGCGTGTGCCGTTCTCCCAGGGTAGCCATGAGCCATTGAAAGCAAACGCGTAGAAGACATAGCTGGCCGAGATCATGAAAAGCTTCCAGCGGTGCGGTTGGGGCCGCAGCAGCCATGAGCCGATGAACACGATCGGAAAAAAGATGCCGAACTGGATGGTGGGAAAGAGCACGGTGCACCAACGATAGAATCTCGCTGCACGAGCGACGGGGATGGGCCTAACCTCTAAAGCCCTATGATCGACGCGACCGTGCTGTTTCCTGACTTATCGGCCGAACGACATCACCTCTCGTCGTCGAGACACCACCGAGAGCGCATGATTGGGCAGCTGCTGGCCGCCATCGAAAACCATACGGCGGCTGACGAAATCACTCAGGAATACGTCGAAATGACGGTTGAGGAAGCTGTCATCGACCTGCGTAGCCCAGGTGCAGGCGACTTTTTCGGTCGCATCGACGACGACGACGGCGACCGTTGGTATGTCGGGCGGCGCCACATCGAGGATGAACTGCACAATCCAATGGTGGTGGATTGGCGAGCTGGCATCGCCGCACCATTTTATCGGGCCACGGGCATCGACCCGCTGGGCCTCACCTTCCGGCGGAGGTTCATGCTGGCCGACGGCGAGATCACCTCATACCTGGATGAGCACCTCGACGACGCTGATGAGAGCGGAGTAGGCAGCGGCATACCCGATCCGGTTCTGGCCGAAATCGGCGCGGCCCGGACCGGCGCCATGCGTGAGATCGTGGCCACCATTCAGGGGGAGCAGGATGTCGTCATTCGCTCGCCGCTCGAGGGCTGTCTGGTAGTACAGGGTGGGCCAGGAACCGGAAAGACTGCCGTCGGCCTACACCGCGCCGCGTACCTGCTGTTTCAACATCGTCGGGCGTTGGTACGCACCGGCGTGCTTGTGGTCGGGCCAAACCGGGTGTTTCTCGACTATATCGGCAACGTGCTGCCCTCGCTCGGCGAGCGTTCGGTGCAGCAACAGACCTTGCTCGATATGTGTACCCCGAAGGTGCCGATCGAGGCCGATGACACGGTCGCGGTGGCCCGCCTAAAGGGGGATGCCCGTATGGCCGAGGTCATCACTCGGGCCGCCCGCCACGCCATCGTCGCCCCGACTGCGGCAGTTCGGCTGCCGCTCGGGGTGCGCACCATCGTGATCGAGCCGCACGAGATGGCGGCCTGGATCGAGACCGCGCTCGACTCCGCCGTGCCGATCAATCGACGGCGGATCGGGCTCAAGGCCATCATGGCCAACGAGCTGCGTCGCCGCACCGGCAAGGACGCCTCCAAGGCCGATGCGCTTCGATCAGCCCTCGACAAGGCATGGCCACTGTTGCAACCCAAGGCACTTGTTGAGCGCCTGCTCGGCAATGCCGACGTGCTCGCTACTGCCGCCGAAGGGCTGTATTCGGCGGAGGACCAGGCGCGGCTGCTCACCCGAGTCGGCCGCAAGAAGGCCTGGACACCGGCCGATCAGGTGCTTGTCGATGAGGCCAACAACCAATTGAACGGGCCACCCTCGACCGTCGGACATATCGTGGTCGACGAGGCGCAAGACTTGTCGGCCCTCGGTCTTATTGCGCTCGGGCGAAGGTGCCCGGACCGGTCGTTCACCATCCTTGGTGATCTGGCCCAATCAACAGGCCCGGCTGGTCAGTCGGATTGGGCCGACGTCTTGCGTTGGCTCGGTGCGTCCGCAGCCCAGAACCGGGTCGAGCACCTGACCATTGGTTACCGGGTGCCCGCTGCGGTGCTGGAAGTAGCCAACCGGCTGCTGCCCCTTACCGGCGTCACCGTGCCAGCCAGCCGATCCGCTCGCACCGACGGGCCGCCGCCTTCGATGCGCATCAGCTCGCCCGACTCGTTGGCTGGTGCCGTCGCGGCTGCGGTGATCGAATTGAAACATCATCACCGGCTGACGGCGGTCATCGTGCCCGACCGGGTACGAGTCGCCGTGGAAGCGGCGCTATCGGACGCGGGGTTTACCACGGTAAATCGTGTGCAAGACGTGGGGCGAAGGGATGTACCGGTGTTCTCTCCCGAGGTGGTCAAGGGTCTCGAGTTCGACGGCGTCGTGCTGGTGAACCCGGGCGAAATACTCGACGGCACCCAACGCGGCGCCCGAGTGCTCTATGTCGCCATGACCCGAGCAGTGCAAAATCTCACCTTACTCAGCGATAGTGAACTACCGACCGTCTTGCACTGATCGCGCCGCACTCAGGGGCCGACACGTTGTCCGAAGACAACAAGTCTCATCAGGACGCTGGGTTGGCCTGATCTGGTTCCCATACGGCGATTAGGGTGAGGACGAGCAGGGCCAGGATAGGCCACGACGACAGGGTCATCGTCACTTGGAGCCGCTTTCGGGCGCGGTTGGGATGACTCGGATTTCGCCGATCCCTACTCTTGCATCCACATCAAGGTGGCGAGCGGCGTTGGCCGGACCGATCGACCGGGTGACCTCGACATCGGTGCCCCCCTGGAGAAAGGAGCCATTGATATCGATCGACACCGTTGATTCGCTTGACGTGGCGGTCGACTGGCGGTCGATCTGGATCTTGCCGAAACCGACCTTGGCGTGCAGCGTGACCGCCACATCGCTTGGAACCTCGAGGTCGAGTTGACCGGTGCCGAGGGCGAATCGCAACTGCTCGTTCGACACGACCTGGCGTAGGTTGACACGAAGGTGTCCGGCCGCGAGTTCAGTTCTGCCATGCGCTGGATCAGCAGCGCCGACACCCACATCGCTGGAGCCGATCAGCACCTCGCCAGCCCCGGCGTTCACGGGTACACCGGCCACGCCGAACCAACGCGCCAGGGGGATGAGGCTCCCAAGAAACAGGATCGGCAGGATCAACAGCCACATGCGACGGCGACCGGAGAACAATCCGGCCGCCAGGCCGACGAGCAGCACAGCGACCCCGATGGTCAGCACCATAACGGCCGAAGCGAACGGTGCAGATAGCACCATGGCCGCGAGCGCCGAAGCCAGCGTGGCCCAACCCCAGGAGCGTCGGGGGCCCGCTAGGACAGGTCGGGCTGGCGCCGCCGCAGCGAAGGGGGTCGAGGTTGCGGCCTGCGTCGACCAGGAGCCGTCGGCGCGAGGCGGTGCCCAAGGCGCCGCCGTCGGTACGTTCTCGGGGCGACCGAGAGGCCCACTGCCACCCCTCGATGTCGACCAGAGATAGACGCCTGCACACGCCAACAGCGCAGCGGCGACCAGGTCGAGCGAATTGGCGTTCAGCACCGCGAAGGCCAACAACGCAACGCCAGCGATGATCGCCAGCAGTCGATCAGGCCGGCCAGCCGAGATCCGGACGCCCAGCGGATCCGCCTGGTTGTCGGCCGGGATGAGCACGGCCGCCACCAGGTAGGTGATGATGCCGAGCCCTCCAGCGGCGCAACTCAGCACGAATCCCCAGCGGACGGCCGAGGTCGACAAGCCGAGGTACTCAGCAAGTCCGCTGGCGACACCGAGCCATTTTCTGCCCTCCGCTTTGTTGGAGGTACGGCGCAGTCGACGCGGCGGATTCGGGGGCGGCGGCGCCAGAGGCGAAGGGGGTGGAAGCGCTTGAGAATCAGTCATAGAAGCCATGGAACGAGCATGCGTCCCGAGCGCGACCAACGGTATCGGGTAAGGCCCGCTATCTACCCTGATTCCAGCTCAGGGTCTTGCCT
>JAYTVF010000009.1:0-9089 GCA_043744155.1 Acidimicrobiia bacterium
ACGACGACGCCAATTCTCACGAGCATCTTTGGCTCGGTCGACTACACCCTGCTCGGCGGCGGAGGTGACGTCGCACTCCCCGGAGCCATCGAGTATCAAGGTCTGCATTCTGACAATCTCTGGATCGAGTTACCCGATCCCGTGCACCAGGTGACCATGCGCGACCTGCCACCGGCGGTCGTAACGATCAACTTCACGGTCTGCGATCTCACCACCGAGAACGGCCCGATTCGCCAGATTCCTGGTTCGCAGCGCTCACGCCAACCCATTCCGACCCTGGTGGATGAGCCCGACTGGATGAAACTGAGCACCATCTGCCCGGTGCCGGCGGGTTCGGCGATCTTTCGGGACAACCGCTGCTGGCACGGCGGAACACCGAACCTGTCGCTCGAGACGCGAGCCATCCCGAATGTCGAATACTTCGCGCCCTGGTTCCGTAGTGAGGCAATGACTCACTCGATGCCCTATGAACAGTGGCGCAAGCTGTCCACCCACGGCAAACGAATCTCTCGTTACATCTCAGGTGCACCCGGGGAAGCGATCCTGGGCGCGGGGTTCGTCGACCCTCGCCAGACTGAGCGTGATCGATTCGTGGCCGAGCAGCTCGCAGCGATGGACCCCGCGGCCGCCGCCGATCTGCTGGCCCGCCGATAGCCGCCGCGGGCGGTGGCGCTGGGTTCGTCGGACAGTTGGTCCGCGCAGGGTCGGTCGACCAGCCGGGCGGTTGACCAGCCGGTTGACCGAGCCGGCGGCTTCGTCCGCGCGACGACTTGAGGGCGGGCGGTGGCATACGTGGATGGCCACGGTTCCGGCGTTGCCGTCCACCGTGACAAGGGGCTTCGTCGCTGATGATGCTGGTGGCGTCGGCGACCGAGGCTACGCAGGGAATGCCGAGCTCTCGCGACACGATCATCGCATGGCTCCTCATGGCTCCCACGTTGACCACCACCGCTACAGCCGCAACAAACAGTGGAACCCATGACCGATCGGTTTGCGGGGCGATCAACACGTCGCCGAGTTCGAGTCCCTCAGGGTCGGCGGCATAGAGCAGCCACCGGGCGCACCCGGTGGCGACCCCACCGGGCGCACCGCGCAACACCGTGCCAGACGCGGCCTTGGCCAGGTGCTTGTCGCTGCCTGGCGTCATATCGTGGTGTGTTCGCCGCCCGGAAACCGGGTGCCGACTAGGTTCGCCAATTCATCAGTGGTCACCTCAGCGCCCCACCACGCCGCCGGATGCAGAAACGATCGCCGAGCGAACTATGGATGCCTTTGGCCGGCTCGACGTGTGGGTGAACAATGTCGGCGGGTCCGACGACAAGACGACGCTGGCGCTCGAACTCGCACCACGTATCCGGGACAACACCGTGGCTCCGAGCCCGATTGCCACTGAAGCGTTCCTCGACATTCTCAACGTGCGCGATCAACTCGATCGTCTGGCGGCCACGATCCCGCTCGCACGCCTCGGGCTGCCCGACGACATCGCCTGACGCCACCATCTTTGTGGCTTCCGACGCCGCCAGTTGGGTCACCGGCCAACTCCTTCTCGTCGCGGGCGGTCGCACCGAACGCTCGTATCAGTATCAACCAAAGTCCGGCATCGAACCGCCGCTGCACAACTTCGACGCCGGCCCCGATCGCACCACTCGCCAACGGAGACCCAAAGCGCTGCAGGGGATGCACACAACCCACATCGAGATGGAGGAGAATCTGCTTCTTCCGGCCGGTCTCAGGCATGGTTGTGTGCCTTTTGCAGCGTGGTTGCGTGCTTTTCGCAGGTGACGGCTCGGTCTTGGACGCTCAGGTTTCGCTTAGGCTGCTGGACCGATGACGACACATCTGTGGGTGCGCGCCGAGCAACGGGACAACGAACAGCGTGTTGGCCTGACGCCCGACGGTGCGGCGACGTTGATCGGCTGTGGGATGCGGGTGACGGTCGAACAGAGCTCCGTGCGTGCCATTGCGATCGAGGGCTACGTAAAGGCCGGGTGTGAGATCGCTCCCGAGAACTCGTGGCCCGATGCTCCGCCCGACGCCATCATCTTCGGCCTGAAAGAGCTTCCCGATGACGGCACGCCACTTCGCCATCGTCACATCATGTTCGGCCATGCGTTTAAGGGACAAGCGGCCGGGCGAGTTCTGCTCGCCCGGTTTGCTAGCGGTGGCGGCACCCTTTATGACCTGGAGTATCTCGTGGATGAGGCCGGGCGCCGTGTGGCGGCCTTTGGCTATTGGGCCGGTTTCGCCGGGGCGGCAGTGGCGTACCATTGCTGGGTTGCGCAGCAGAACGGCGTGATCGGGGCGTCGATCAAGCCGTTCGCCGACCAAGACTCGTTGCTGCGCGCCATGGGTGACGCGTGGTCGGGCCGCAAGCCCAGCGCCTTGATCATCGGGGCGCTCGGCCGAGTCGGCACCGGTACCGCAGATTTCTGTGACGCGCTTGGCGTCGAGGTCACCAAATGGGACTTGGCAGAGACGGCCAGCGGTGGCCCGTTTCCCGAGGTACTCGAACATGAGCTCTTTTTCAACTGCATCTTGGCCCGACCAGGCTGCCCGATCTTCGTGCCGGCAACGGCCACGACTGACGATCGTGCGTTACGAGTGATCGGCGATATCGCCTGCGACCCGGGTTCCCATTTCTCGCCGATCAAGGTTTATAACGAGGTCACCACGTGGGTGACCCCGGCCCGGCGCGTGCATGGCGAGCCTCCACTCGACATTGTCGCCATCGATAACCTGCCGTCGCTGCTGCCAGCAGAAAGCAGCCACGACTACGCTGCGCAGTTGCTGGCGTCGCTGTGTACCCTCGGCGAGTTGAGCACGGGAGTCTGGCATCGTGCTGAACTGGAATTCCAACGGCACCTGAGCTCTTGATCACGAACGGACTGCGAACATGACTATCCACTGGTGCGGCACCGGCCTCTCGTCGGGACCGGGATTGCGGAGACTGCTCGGTGGCGGCCATCGAGTCGTGGTGTGGAATCGCACGGTCGACAAGGCCCGCGAGATGGTTGGCGACCTCACTGGCGACGTCCGCCCGTACGACATCGACGCGCTCGAAGCCGCCATGGAGCCGGGTGACATCGCGATCTCGATGCTGCCAGCCGACCAGCACGTTGCCGTTGCGCAGCGGTGCCTGAAGCGCGGCGCGCATTTTGTATCGTCGTCGTATATCGCGCCCGAGATGCGCGCCCTCGACCCGAGCTTTCGTGAACAGGGCCTCGTATCGGTAAACGAGGTCGGTCTCGACCCGGGCATCGACCATCTGATGGCCCATGACCTGGTCGCCCGGTATCGCAACTCATCGGCCTACGACACCGACAATGTGTTGAGTTTTACCTCGTACTGCGGTGGGGTGCCCAAGATCCCCAACGCCTTTAAGTACAAGTTCAGTTGGGCGCCCCTCGGCGTGCTGAAGGCGTTACGGTCACCGTCTCGCAGCCTGCTGGGCGGGCATGAACGCAAGGTGGATCGTCCGTGGAACGCCATCACGTCGTATGACGCGCCGCTGCCCGAGGCCGAAAGCTTCGAGGTGTATCCGAATCGCGACAGCTACCCGTTCATGGACGATTACCACTTCGACCCGACATGGAACGTTCGAGACTTCGTACGCGGCACCATCCGTCTGAACGGTTGGGCCGAGGCGTGGACGCCCTTGTTTCGTGAGATCGAGACGCTCGAAGGACCCGACGGTGACGCTCGGCTGGCCGAGATGAGCGCCCAACTGGTGGCCGAAAACTCTTACGCGCCAGGCGAACCCGACCGGGTAGTGCTGTTCGTCTCGCTGCGGGCCGAACGAGCCGGGCAGCCGGTGTTTCACGAGACGTGGTCAATGGATGCCGCCGGCAATGAGACTGGCTCGGCGATGGCGCGACTGGTGTCGATTCCCGTGTCGATCGCAGTCGAATCGATCGTGCGGGGCGAGGTCGAACCCGGCGTTCATGCCGCGCCCAGCGACCCGGTGCTTGTCGCGTCGTGGCTGGAACAGATCGGGCCCATCGCCGGATACATGGAGCGCCTCTCTTAAGACTAAGACGCGCACTCGATCGCCCGGTCTGGCGTCAGTGATGTCGGCGTTTCAGCAACGACGTGGCCATCTTCGACCCGCACGATATGGGTGCAGCCGTCGAGGGCGGCCAACCGGTGGGTGATGGTGATGACCGTGCGGCCTTCCATCAGTCGGCCCATAGCCTCCAACACGCTTGCCTCGGTGGCGCTGTCGAGCGCGCTGGTCGGTTCGTCGAGGATCAAGATTGGAGCGTTACGCAAAAATGCGCGGGCCAGACCCACTCGTTGACGTTCGCCACCTGACAATGCGTGGCCCCGTTCGCCCACCAGGGTCTGGTAGCCGTCGGTGAGCCGGGCGATGGCTTCGCTCAGGTTGGCGGCCTCTGCGGCGCGGGCGATCTCGGCGAAATCGGCCCCCGGTCTGCCGATGGCGATGTTTTCGGCGATGGTTCCCTGCAGCAGCACCGTCTCTTGGAAAACCACGGCGAACTGCCGGCGAACCGTAGCCACGCTGTAGCGGCGAAGGTCGAATCCGTCCAGCGTTATCGACCCCGCCGTCGGGTCGTAGAAGCGCAAAAGCAGCGACAGCAGCGTCGTCTTCCCCGCGCCGGTCTGGCCTACGACGCCGAGGCGATCACCGGGAAAAAGCTCGATGTTGACGCCCTGCAACACGGGGCGGCGTGGGTCGTATCCGAAGGCGACATCATGAAACTGCAGATGCCCATGCGCCCGCTTGAGTCGCCGCGGATGCAGATCGTCGGGTACGTCGGTGGGCTCATTGAGCAGCACTGTCGCCCGCTCGAGACCGGCGATCTGCGTTTGCAGGCTGGCCCACTTCTTGCCGATGGTCTTCAGCGGCCCGTAGATCTGATTGATGTAGTGAAGGCCGAGTAAACCATGCCCGATCGACATACGCCCGACTTGAACTTGGCTGATCACGATGTACAGGGCGCCGGATGTGCCAACGGCGCACAGCATCTGTACTCCGGAGCTGAGCACGCCATCCCACTTCGCCACCCGGACTCGGGCACGGAGACCCTGCTGGGCGAAGTCGCCGAAGCGCTCGGTCTCGGCCTGCTCGCGTCCGAAGGCTTTCACCGCGGGGAGCGCGCCAAGGGATTCGCTTACGACCGCCATAGCCCGACTTTCGCGTTCGCGAGCCTCTTTCGCCGCGGCCTTCAACCTCGGCCGCACGAGCCGGGCGGTCATCAGTAACGGCGGGGCTATGACCAGACCGACGAATCCCAGCGGTGGAGCGAGCGCGAATAACGCCATGACCATGGCAGTAAAGGTGATGATCGCGGTAAAAACAGGTAGCGCACCGTCAATGAGAATCCATTCGACCGTCTGGGCATCGGATTGAATGCGGTACTGCGCGTCCGCCACCCCTTTGCGAATATGCCGACCGAGCGACAGCCCGAGGGACGCCGAGAACAACCGAGTGCGGAGTCCGAGAATGATTCGCTGGCCGACCAGGGTCGACAAGATGCCGCTGCTGACCCCCTGCGCCTGTGTGAGCGCAGCCAATGCCAGCCCGGCGAGGGCCAGAGCGAGCAGCGCGTGGCTGCCCAAGGGGACAAGCCAGGTGGGGGTGGCATGATGCTGGACGAGCACGTCGATGGCGGTCTGAAGCGGAATCGGCGCCAGCACCGCGAGCACTGCGCCGAACACCTCGAGCAGGCCCAATACCCCGAGGTGGGCTCGATGGGTGCGAGCCAGCGCCCAGACGACCCTCACAGCAACTCGATGGCTCGGCGATACTTGGAGAACGAACCCGAGAGCAGTTCGAGATCGTTCAGCGTGGCGGCCATCGCAGTCGGCAGGTGATTGGCGAACTTCACTTCAAGAATACGGTCAGCGCCCAATGAAACGCCCTTGCGGAGTTGATTAGGGAGAAACAGTCGGGGCGCTTCGGTCGCTCGGATGCGACGATCAAGGGTCACGCGCAGCGCTTCTCCATCGATTGTTCCGACAAAGGGGTTGCGTCGATAGGACACGAGCCGAGTGGTGGCGAGGTGGTTGCGAGAGATCTGCTTACTGAACCATTTGGCCGGTCCCTCCCGGTCGAGGATGTATGGCAATCGACGGGCCTCGAACTCGGTGCGCCGCTTCACCACCAGCCCACTCTCGGGCTTCGCCTTCAGTTCGGCAAATAGTGTTGGCCCCGAGCCATACCGGCGAATCCGCCACTTATGCTCCACCGTGCGGTGATAGGCGTCGAGGTTCGGGGTGTCGAAGTACAGGCTCATCACCTCGTACTCGCCGTTCGGCCCGGCGTAGGGATCGCAATCGAGCATCCGACCTAACGCAGCGAGCAATGCTCCCGCCTTGGCCTCTGGCACCGCAAACTTCAGTTCGAGACCGATGCGACACATATCGGGGGGGAGCTCGTCGTCGACAAGGTCAGCGGTTTGGGGGGTGGTGGAAGTAGTGAGCAACATGGGTCAACTGTGCGACTCCACCATGGGCGTGATCAATGCGACATAAGTCGTAAGACTAATGGACAGGGCGGCCGATCTCGCAGAGCGACTGTCGGCAATTTCTGCAACCTGGCGTGCGCTAGGAGCGCTCCTATTTAGTGCGAACAGTCGACGGAATGACCGGCATAATTCCTGATCACAGCGTTGTGAAATTGGCCGGAATCGACTACTTCAGGCCGCACCTTGGCCCACCTAGGCCGGCTGCAGGTGGCGCGTTGAGTTGATCGTTTCGACTCGGGGCCGGTTCAGGAACAGAGCGCCTGTGACGAGTAGTACCGCGCCAGCAACGACGAACTCGTTCTGGCGGGCGCCGATTCGTTCTGCGAGCGCACCTTGAGCCAGGGCACCAAGCGGATAGCTGCCCGTGAATGCCATGCCGTACACGCCGAGCACTCGGCCGCGGAAGGCATCATCGACCTTGGCCTGGACAGAGGTAAGCAGCAGTACGCCCATGCCGATGGCGGCCGATCCAGCGAAGAGCAGGCAGACGAGCCCGGCCGGGAAATTGGGCGAAAGTCCGAACCCGAGCACGGCGAGGCCGAGCATCATGAACAGCCCGAGGAGCACCGACGAACGACTCCGCGTCTGAGTGAGGTGTCCGACGGCGTACACACCGAGACCTGCGCCGAGTCCGAAAGCCCCGGAGAGCAGGCCGTATTTGCCAGCGCCGACGTGGTAAACGCGGTCGCTGAATTCAGGTGCAAGCTGCACGATCGGGTTGCCGAGAAAGCCGCAGGCCATAACGAGCAGCATGGCTGTCGCGATTGGCGTGTGGTTCCGTGTGTAGGCCATCCCGGCTCGAACCTGGCCAAGGAATGTCTCGCCGCTCGGCGGTTTTGTCGCGCAAGTCGTCCGCACGAACCATAGTGCGATGAGCACGGAAATGAACGAGAGGCCGTTGCCGACAAAGGCCCACGTCGGTCCGACGGTAGCCAGAATCAGACCGGCGAGCGCAGGGCCGATCGCTCGCGACCCGTGGAATTGCACAGAATTCAAAATGATGGCCGCCGGGAGATCACGGCGGGGTACGAGATCCGCGATGAAACCCTGCCAGGCCGGCATGCTGAAACCCATGAAGACGCCGCTGACGCCGCAGAGTGCGAGCAGCACGCCTGGGCTGCGATAGTGCGCGACCCATAGTGCGGCCATCACCAGCGCCGTGATCGCAGCGCCGGCCTGGATCCAAAAAAGCATCCATCGACGGTCGACCCGGTCGGCGATCCCTCCGCCGATCGGCCCGAAGATGACACCGGGAATCAGCGACACGAAGACAGACAAACCTACCCAAGTACTCGAATGGGTCAGCTTGAATAGCACGTACGGTACCGCCGCGGTCTGCAACCACGTTCCCGTGTTCGAGATCAGTGCACCGATCCAGAAGAGTCGAAAATTTCGGTGACGCAAAACGCTCGCCGGCCCGCCCATTGCCAATCTTCCTCGTCCATCGTTCACCACGCCACCATAGGCCGCACGCTATCGAACCAGATCAACGGTTTTCGGCAGGACCATGTGCTCGTGCTCGTGCGCCCTACTGTGGCAAGCCGCCCGACCTCATCGTGGTAGGAGATCGATCAGGGTCGACCCGCCCCTGCTGTCGGCCCCACGCTGACGATCGCGGGCTCGTTGCCGTCCAAACTGGCGGTGGAAATGACGGTCGCCACCGAACCCGTGGAAAAGATGCCAAAGCTGACCCGGGTGGCCTGATTGTGCCGCCCGCTCAGGTCAACCTCGCTGCCGAAAAGATTTGTTCGAAAAAGATGTTTGACGAACCGGACGACGGGGTAACCCTGAGGAGGTAACACAGTCCCGCCGGTTCCCCCCTCCGGTGTAAATGGCGTCTCCCGCTATGTGCGCGGCATGGGAGGCGCCATTTGGCTTTTGTCGTGATCCTGCCGATAGCGAACCTGACCAAGGTGGAACCGGGCGACAACAGTCGTTGATTCCTCGGGCATCATGGACGCGTACATCGTCATGCGGCTCACTTTTAGATGTCGGCGTTGCCGCCGCAAAAGACGGTGAGTACGTTTCGGCCGCCGACGTCGGCGACACGACGGTGCAGTAAGGCCGCCGTGGTGAGCGCCCCAGTCGGTTCGACCAGCTGTTTCATCCGCATGGCGATGAAGCGGGTGGCGTCTCGAATCTGATCCTCGGATACGGTGACGATCTCGTCGACCAGCGCCCGAAGAATCGGAAAGGTGAGATCACCGAGCGCAGTTGTCGCCACGCCATCGGCGATGGTCTGGGGCTGCGCGATGGTGACGATCTGGCCGCAAGCAAGAGATCGGCGAGCATCGTCGGCCACCTCTGGCTCGACGCCGATGATGCGGATGTTCGAGTTCCAAGTCTTGAGCGCCACGGCCATGCCGCTCATGAGCCCACCCCCGCCCACGGGGATGACCGCGACCTCTACCTCTGGCCACTGGTCGATCACCTCGCGGCCGACGGTGCCCTGCCCGGCTATGACGTGGGAGTCATTGAATGGGGGGATGAGTACCGACCCCTGCCGTTCGGCGATCAGCGACGCGATGGCCACCCGATCTTGCGTGGCTCGGTCGTACTCGATCACCGTCGCGCCGTAGCCTCGGGTGGCCGCCAGCTTCA
>JAYTVF010000010.1:0-2729 GCA_043744155.1 Acidimicrobiia bacterium
CCGGGTCGGCGGTAAGAAACTCTACGACGCAAGCTGCGGTGGGCGTTTAGTCGGTGCCGAGGTCGAGGGCGTGGCAAGCGTGGCGATCGGCCATGAAGAGGAACATCTGGTCACCTCGCGGTGTGCGCTCAACGAGCATCGCGGCGGCAACCGCGGTCAGAAATCCTGCCCATGTCCCTCGGCAATAGTCGCGCCAGCACGTATCCCATTCGTAGCCGTCGATCCCGGCAGCGAGTAGCTGGCGGTGATAGCCGCGCACGAGCGATTCTTCGTGTTGACGTCGATCGTCGGGGTGCAATCCGCCACCGATGAAGTAGGCCGCGTCGAGGGGACCGGGGTTGACCGCGCATGTCTGCCAGTCGACAATGCCGGCAATCTCCACGACGGGTCCCGCGCTGAGCAGCAGGTTGTCGAGGCGGAAATCACCATGGGTGAGGGTGAGCGCCCCCGGCTGCGGCGACAAATAGTGCTGGAGACGAGGAAAGATGTGCTCCCCGGCCGAACGGACTGCAGGTGTGAGATCGGCGCCGTAGACCTCTTGAAATCCCAGCCATAACTGCGGCAAGAGCGCCGCTGTCATGGCGCGTGACGCCTCGGCATCGCCGACCAGCCAGGCGAGGTCGTGCAGTGTTGGGTCACCCCAATAGGCAGCGTGGAACGGCACCAGTTGGGCCAGTGCGGCCGCCGCCACGTCGACGGTGCATCCAACTAGCTGGTCGCCCTGCTCTGCTGGTGAAAGATCTTGCAGTAAGAGTACGAAGCTGGCCGACTCGAGGTCGATGTCGGCGTAGTACGACGCGGGAATCCGGGCGGTCAATGACGGTGCGATCTGTTGATAGAAGCGAACCTCGCGCTCATAGTTGCGCAGCGCCTTGGCGGTCGATCGGCTGCGCTCGTCCTTGGCGGGCAGCTTGGCCACCAGCGACGCCGGGGCATTCGTCGGGCCGTCGTACCGCAGGAAGACCCGAAAACTGTCGCCCATTTGGCCGGTACCGAGCGGTCGTGCCGAGGTGCTTGTCACGGCGACCGCAGCCTCAAGATGGCCTCCGGCGCGCAGGGCATCGGTGAGCCATGCGGCCGTCAGTGCATCGGGTGTATCCGCGATACCGAGCGGTGGTGTCATGCGGGAAGGTCTCCAGTGACGACGGTGTCGGGAAAGAAGCGGTGATGGCGGGCACCGGTGATCTCATAGATCGCAGTGCCCGTACGGCCATCGTCGGCGCAGATCCTCATCAGGCTGAGGCCACCGCGATGGTGGGGTTCATAAGGGCGCGCAAACGTACCGTCGGCATCGATTGTGAGCGTTCGTCCGTCGGCGAGTCGCACCATGCACTGGCCCTGAAGACCGACCACGTCGTGACCGTTCTCGCCGTAGCCGATTCGAGCCCCATCTGTGCCGATCCAGTCGACCTCGTAGCGGAAATCGACGACCGGAATCGGGTCGCTGCCATCGGCGGACGCCCAACAGCCGTCGGTGTAAATCGTGGCGCCGTTCGCGAGTTCCCAATGCCAGAGGCCGAGGAATCCATCATCGAACTGCATCTGAAACCACATCCAGAGCGGGCATCGCCCGTGATCGCGGATGCCCCACGAATGGTCCCGCTGACCGACCCAATTGTCGACCCGATACTGCGTGCCGCCGACGGTGTAGGTGCCGGAGTACGTGCCGGATTGCAGGATATGACTCTGATCCCAGATGAGTTCGTCACGGGCGCGCATCGTGCCCCGACGCAAGCCATATGGCTGAGTTCGGGAGCGAAATACCAGGTCAAGGCCGATAACGGACGTGGCCGGATCGGCCCAGAGGCGAACTTCTTCCCACGGGCGAACGACTTCGACCTTTGCTCCCGGCATTGCCGTGGTGTGCGGGTCGCCATCGTGTGGACGGGCGTGGTGTCCGAGCAATTGGATGCCACCGACTCGGCCCATTTGCAAGGAATCCATCACCTGACGTGCCGGATAGGTGGCCAGGGTGAAGAAAATGGCGTCACCGGTACCCGAGGGATGGTGGATCTCGAAAAAGTAGCTCTCTCGCCAGTTCGGGTGATGTGTCGCGACGCGAGGCAACAATTCGGGGAGTTGGTGGATCAAATGCTCATCGAGCGCCGTCGGTCTGGTCATCGAATCTCCGCTACGAGAAGGCTCGGTCATCGGCGAGAACGCCGATGACCGAGACGGTTACTTAGGCCGGGCGGCCGAGAAAGCAGAGGAACTCGGTCTGTAGATCGGCACCCTCGGGCGCGACGGTTGCGGCGCCAAAGACGCCGGGGCGACGGATCATGTCGCCCATCGGCTTCAAAGCACTGTAGGACATGGCCACGGCTTCTTGGTCCAAGTGCTCGTCGCCGCCCACGGCGCGGGCGAGGTCGAAGGTGTGGACTAACACGTCCATCGAAACGAATCGGCCGAGCATCTGGGCCAGCGGCATCGGGCCCATCGGGCCGGGCACCGAAACGGTGAGATCGCCCTGCAGACGCTCCTCAAGCCGGGCCTTGGCGGCGTCCCACGCCTCGATGATGTTGTCGTGCTCGCCGACCTTTTCCTCGGTACCGGCGATGCCGTTGAAGTTGTTCGCGACGTGCACGACGACGTCGCGAGCGGTCCAGTCCTGGCAGGGGGAAGGGTTCGTCCAGGAATCTGCCGGGACAGCCTGAACGCGGGCGTCGAATGCGTTCGTGAGGCGTGTGACTTGATCGATGATTGCTTGCATAGCGGGCACGGTAGCAAAG
>JAYTVF010000011.1:0-2705 GCA_043744155.1 Acidimicrobiia bacterium
CGGTTGCGTTGTTCGCTCATCGCGACGCGGCGGGTGCCTCGTATGCGCAATGCCAGATCAGGCTCGGGCGATTCCTGGGTGTCGATCGTCTTGCCCCAATGAGCGACGACCAATTAATCCGCGGTGGCCTTTGCATGCTGCTTCGCCACGCCACCCAATTCCTCGCCGACCACCTTCGTCTCCGCTCCGAGCTACCAACGGGCGCGAGCGTGCGAGTTGACACGCCCGAGATCCCGCCCGAAGCGTTGCGTGAGGCGGTCGCAAACGCGCTGGCTCATCGCGACTACACGATCAGCGGCGGTGTGACAATCGCCGTCTTCGATGACCGAGTCGAGATATCCTCGCCGGGACCGCTCGCATGGGGCATTACCGTCGAGCGACTGTTGAGCTTGCGGGAGTCACGGCCGTGGAACCCGTCGATCGCAGATGTCATGTTCCGACGCGGGTTGATCGAAACATGGGGCGTCGGTGTCGGACGGATGTTCCAACTGACCGCCGACCACAACCTGTATCCGCCGGAAATCGAAAGCGAACCACTCACCACCCGGATCATGTTCACCCGACCGGGATTCGTTCCTGCCCGTCTCCTCGTCGGCTTGACCAGCGAACAGGCCAACGTGATGCGCTCCATCGCATCCACTGGGGAATCAGGTGTGTCGGTCATCGTGGAGCGCGTAAACCGCCCGCGTCGAACTGTCCAGCGGACTCTTGAAACACTCGCCGAGGCGGGCAAGATCGAACTCGTCCATGCGGGCCGGTATGCCCGTTGGCGCATTGTGGCGCAATAGAAGTCCCTCGATACCCCAGCTGAGCAGGTGTTTCGCGATGGCGTGGCGCATTGTCACGCCGGAACTGCGCCACCGGATGTCGTACTCGATGAGAGGTTGTCGACGGTCTCCCCGGCGCCTTGCCAAGAGCATGCCTAGCGCGGCGTCAGCAACGGCCGCGTGCCTGATCCTTGGACTGTTCGCAGGATCTCCCGACATGAAACCAACCTACTGGGAAAGGTGCGAGAGCAACCACTGCTCAAACGGACTCACCGCAACGAACGTCCTCCGCCGGGCACCGACCCAATACCGCCAGCAACGCTGGCTCGCTCCGGCAGCACCGGAGCCCGCAGTACGACGCCGAGCGCTTGTCGGACCCGTTCGGGCGGCACGCTGCGCTCGAGAAGTGCCTCATCGGGACCGTTACCCGAAGGTCAGCATCAGATCCCCGTCCGACAGCGGGTGCAGAGCTTGATCTGAGCGACACGGGCAACTGAACGGCCAGAAACGTGCCGCTAAGTGACGGCTCGTGCTCACAGCGTCAAGCTCCGCCCAGCTCCTCCGACACTATTCAGCGAAGGCCACCGCGTTTTCGAGATGGTCGCTTACAAGCTTTCCCGCTCGTGCTTACAAATCCGTTGACAAATGGCCGTTTAAGCCCGGAGAACGACGAAAGCCCTGGTCGGATTGCGGTCCTGACCAGGGCTTTCTTCAGTGGCGGGGACAGGATTTGAACCTGTGACCTTCGAGTTATGAGGTTAATGGTCACCGTCTACTCTGGTAGACGCTGGCAGACTGTTATGCCTGTTCACAGCACCTTTCTTCACCCGCTGTCGAGACGCTTGTTGACGCCTGTTGACCCCTGTTTGCGGTACTTCCGGTTACAAAATGTTGACATCTCGTCGGTTTTCTGGGTCGCCTGGCAGTCGATTTCGGGTAAAGAAAGGGGCCCCGTGAGATCCGGGGCCCTGTCGCTGGGGTACTTCGGTTGTATTCGACCGAGGCCTACTAACCGAACCCGTCAGCAGCATGACGATACCGAATCGCCAGCCATCCAGAACGGACAATTGAGAGGGCCGGTCTCGGCCGTTGTCGAACCGCGGTCAGGCGCGGGCGAGGTTGGCCAAGCGGTCCTGAGTGACCGGACCCGAAAGGGGCCGAACGTGCACGAGGCCGTCAGTGGCGACATCGATCACTTCGGCGATCGCTCGCGCCGAGCCCGCACCGACGACGATCAGGCGGCCGGGAACGATGATGGAAGGGTCGGGTGCCTGGTCGAGGTAGGTCCATGGCAGACCGGTTTCGTCTTCGGTGTTCAAGTCAACGAACAAATCGATGTTCACGTTTCCTTCTGTCGGTGGTCGGTGGTCGATGGTCAGGTTTTCGTGGCGATGGCGTATCGGCGGCGGGGGTCGTTCGGGCCTTCGCCAAGCTCGACCGCGAGCCCTGCATCGACCAAGGAGTTCAGTCGTTGGCGTGTCCAGCGGACGGATCTGCCCAGTGCCGCCGCGACCTCACTTGTGCGCGCCGCACCGTGCACGAGGACGGCGAGGACCTCTTGGTCCGCGATGCTGACCACCGGGGTGGTGGTTGTTGCGGAGCGGATCACGACTCGAAGCCGGCCTGCTGCTTCGATGAAGTCAGGTTCGGCCAGTCCGGCGTCGCGGCAGGCTCGGGACATGCGAGGAATTCCGCTACCCCACTGTTCGACCAACTCGAGCTCGTTCATGACTCGTGCGATGGCATGGTTACGCAGACGCGACACACCGGACCGGACATCGGCGATCGTCAGCCCGAACGGCATGACACCCGGGCTCTCGATTTCCAGACGGTCAGCGAACACCGAAACGCGAATCGGGGCGCCCAGTTGTGAATAGTCGGCGTGCGCCACTGCGTTGACGAGGGCCTCGCGGATCGCCTGTAACGGGTACTCGGTCC
>JAYTVF010000012.1:0-8978 GCA_043744155.1 Acidimicrobiia bacterium
GTCGCTCACGCCGGACCCATTTATCCCCTTTGGAGCTTTGCTCGGGGAACGCAGTCGGGGCTTTTGAACGTGCCGAACGACAAGAACATTTCGCAGGTGTCCATTTGCGCCTACCCACCAAACGTGACGTTGAAGGTCAAGAAGGTCATCGACTGGCTGGGTGAAACGCCCTTTGATTTCATACCGCAGTTCATCGTCAAGGTCTCGTGCGTGAAGGCGCCGGGGGGAACGAACTTTGCCGTCCCGACCTCGCTGACTCTGGCTAACGGCCAGATCGGCAACATCGTCGCCCCTGCCGGCACGATTTGTACCGCTACCGATGATGATGCCGGCTTCGTCACCACGCCTGGCGTTGTCACGCTTGCCACGCCGACGGCCGCGGCTGCCACGCAGAACGCAACCGTTACCAATACCCGCAAGCGCACCCTGACCGTCACGAAGTCGGTCCTCTACCCGGAAGGATGGGCTGCTCTGCCTGCGGATCCGGTCACCTTCGACTTCGCCGTCAGTTGTAACGGCAGCCCCGTCAGCGGCTCGCCCTTCGCCCTCGCCGCTGGTGGCTCCACCTCGGTTCTGGTGCCCAACGGCCAGACCTGCTCGGTCGTTGAAACCGATGACGGTGTCTTTGTCATGACCTCGGTCCCCGCCGCGACATCTGAGGTTGTCATGAGCACCAGTAAGACGCTTGCCTTCACCAACACCCGCGAGACGGGCCATCTGCGAATCACCAAATCGGCTGTCGGTGGAAACGGAAGCTTTACGGCGACCGTGGATTGCGGCGTTGGCCACAGCTTCCCGGTCACGTTGGTCACGACGAAGGGCTCGGCCGTCGTCGAGACCCAAGCCATCCCGACGGGCACCAGCTGCACCGTGACCGAGGCTACGCAGACCGGTTGGACCATGACCGCCGGCCCGACAGCACCCGTTGTGATCGCTCTGGGCATCAACGACGTGGCCTTTACCAACGTTCGTGATACGGGCGACCTGGTCGTTACCAAACAGGCCATCGGCGGTACCGGTACGTTCGCTTTCACCGCTACCTGCGCCGACGTGGTGCATAACCTCACCATCAACACGGCCACGACCGATACTGCCTCTGTGCTGGGCCTGCCGACAGGAACCACCTGCGTCGTGAGCGAACCAGCGACACCTACTGGCTGGAGCTTCACATCCATCGCCGGACCGGGCACGGCAACCGGTGCGGCCATGACCCTCACTACGGCCAAAACCGGCAACATTGTGTCGTTCATCAACACACGCGATACCGGTATCGCCCACTTGACCAAGACGGTCGATGGCGGCTCGGGAACGTTCACCTTTACCGTGACCTGCGGGTCGATGGTGTCGAGAGCCTCCATCGCCATCACCGCTCCGGCCACGTCGGCGTCGGTCGACCTTTCTGGCTTGCCGACAGGCATCTGCACCGCCGCTGAAGTCGCCCATCCGACCGGGTACACCGACGCCCCGGTGCAGGACATCACAATCACCAAGGCGGCCACAACCAACGTCGGGTTCCGGAATGACCGCCAGATCGATCTCGCCCTCGTCAAGACGGTTTCGGCCACGTACATCGCCGGCAGCAACGTCGCCTACACCCTGCAAGTCACCAACATCGGACCGGCCACCGAGACCCACGCTGTCGTGAAGGACACGCTTGCGGCCGGACTCGCCTTCGTCTCTGCATCTGGCACCGGTTGGGCCTGCACAGCAATCGATAGCGTCGTGACCTGCGACAACGTGACGACGGTTGTTGCCGGGGGTGCGTATGCACCCATAGCGCTCACGGTCAAAGTGACGGGCGCCGTGGGTAAGGCGATTACCAATACCGCCACGGTCGCCGGTGACGGCATCGACCCCAACTTTGCCAACAACACCTCATCGGTCACCAAGACCCCGACGGCCGCCGCCATTGTGGAGGCTGCCACGGTACCCGGAGTGTTGCCCCGCACCGGTCGTGGCAGTCGAATGTTGGCGGCGGCATCGCTTGCCCTATTCGCACTCGGACTCGGTTGTATCGAGCTCACCAAGCTGCCCGCCCGCAAGCGATCCGTATCCCGCCTGGGGTAGGTTCGATTCGCCCTTTGGCGATGTCGATTCTGAGAATCGGCCGGAGACTCAGAGTCTCCGGCCGATCTTCGCGTTCAGGCTGGAGACTCCAGCACTTTCTTGAGCAGCCAATCGTTTGCCAACCGAGCGGCTGGGCCTTTGAAATGGGTGCCGTCGGACCGTAGTTCGATGCCATCGCGCTGACGGGTGCAGGCGCGGGTCGGACAGGCCCAAAATCCAAGGTCAGCGAACAAGGCAGTGCCGCCTTGGCGCGCCAGCTCTCTCGCTATGCCGTTCTCGCAATCAATCTGATCATCGAGAAGCGGCGTGCGATCGTTGACTTCGCTGCGGTAGTAGGCCTGACCAACCAAAACCACTTGGCCGCCTGACGCTCGAAGAGATTCGGCGATGCGGCCGATTGTCGAGCGGTACCACTCATCAAAGGGTGCCTCGCACGGGCTACTCCAGGTGCCGGGGGCGATCTCGTTCTGTTCGACCAGCGATGCGCCGAACACCACGAACGACACATCGGGCCGGAACTGCTCGACGGCATCCCGATAGGCGGCGACCTGATCAACGCACTGTTGGTCGAAAACAAGCGGCACGGATCCGGGACCGCGGCGACGCTTCAGTAGCGAATAGCTCGGCGGGCACCCCGGGATCGAAAGGTTCAGGACCTCAAGATTGTCTGCTCGCTGGTCGGCGAGCATTTGCTCACCCAGATTCCACCCCACCGAATCACCCACGATCACCACCCGCATCGGCCGACCAGCGGGACGTTGCACGAAGGGGGCGGCTGGCGACGCGGGTGGCAGCGATCCACTCGCCGCCGAGTTGATTGCCGTGCTCGACACTGTGTCCGAACCTGAGATGGCTACGCTTGGCGCGTCGACGGCCGACACCGCTGTGGGGTGCGCCGTGATCGTGGACGACGTGGGCGTCGAATCCGGGGTCGTAGGCGCAGCGCTTGAGGCTGACGAGGATGAGCGCAGCCCAGCGCTGGCCGCATGAATCGGCGACAGGGGTAGGACGACCAGCCCAACGGCTGCCATTGACATGCTTATGCCGAGCACGGGCAGGGCTGGCCGCCACGGCAGCGCGGCCATTCCACGCTTTCGGATCGGCATCTCAATGAATCGATAGCTAACCTCTGCAATGGCCAGACTGGCGACCAATCCCAGCATGATCCGACTCAACGAAGCGTGCGTTCGCCCGGCGACGCCAACCGCCACGAGTACAGGCCAATGCCATAGGTAGATGCCATAGCTCCGGGCGCCCAGCCATCGCAGCGGTCGGGCCGACAGCAGGCGTCCAAGCCGGCTCGGGCTCGTGGTAACCCCAGCCAGAGTGATGGCCGCTGCCAGGGTGCACGCGATCAGTCCGCCGCGGTACGTCACGAGCTTGGTGCCGTCCATCCAGAACAAGGCCAGGGCCAAAGCGAGCGCGGCCGGGGGTGCAACCCAACGCACCGGCCGGAGCCAATTCGGCTGCCATTCGGTTACTGAGGCAATGCTGGCGCCGAGCAGCAGGGCATAGGCGCGAGTGTCGGTGCCCATGTAAACGCGGGAGGCGTCCATCGTGCGATCGAACAGGATCCATGACCAGAGCGCCCCGGCCACCGTTGCGGCACCGAGCAACACCGTGGTCATCGACCGCCGCAGCCGGCTCAGCAGGGTCATCACTATGGGCCAGACGACGTAGAACTGCTCTTCGATGGCGAGGCTCCAGAAGTGCTCGAGCAGCGATGGTGGCCCGAAGCGCGACCAATACCCGGCACCCCCGCGGAGCCGAAGCCAGTTGCTGGTGTAGGTGAGGGCCCCGAGAATGTCCCACCTCGCTCCCGTCGGACCGGCGAGTCGCCCGCGACTTCGCTCGGCCACGGCGACGGCCAAAATGACACAGCCCAGGGCTGGCACCAAACGCCTCGCCCGCCTGGCCCAGAATCGCTTCAGGTCGATACCCCCGTAGCGAGCGTGCTCGACCAGCAGCAGTCGGGTGATCAGATAGCCCGACAGCACGAAGAAGACGTCGACGCCCAGCCACCCGCCGGTCAAATGACCAGCGTGGAAGCCGACCACGGCCGCGACCGCGATACCACGAAGCCCATCCAGGGCGGGCAGATGCTGCAGATGTGTCTCACGCCCGGACGTCACCTCACCAGTGTGGCAAGTTTCTGGGTTTGGTTGCAGCCCAACGGATGACAGGTTGCTCGGGACGCCCACCGCTGGCCCATAGGGTGAATGGATGACCTATCGATTTGAGGCTGAACTCTGGATACACATAGGCGAGAACCCGTGGTACTTCGTGACGCTGCCGCCCGATCAGGCCGATGAGATCGATGAAATCACCGCCGCTACCCGCCGTGGATTTGGATCGTCTCGGGTGACGGTCACCATTGGTCAGACCACCTGGTCGACGTCGATCTTTCCCGACACGAAACGACACTCCTACGTGTTGCCAATCAAGAAGCAAGTGCGTACCGCCGAGCACCTTGAAGCCGGACAATCGGTGACGGTAACCCTGCGGCTCCTTGATGCCTAAGGTGACCCGTTCGGGTGACCCCAGCGGATTATGGGGGATTCACCCAGTTGGCGGATGTCGCTGCTTTCGTAAGAGTGAGCGACATGACAACGTCGCTCCAGCCGTTCCCTCCTCCAGTTGGACTTGATGCCCGGCTGCGTGCCACCCCACCCACTCGAAATCGGGCCATCGACGCCTACCGGGCCGGTGCGATGTGTGCGGTAGCGCTTGGCCACTGGTTAGCGGCCGATGTTCGAATGGCGAACGGGTCGCTCAGCGGAGGAAACGCGCTAGATCGGGTGCCGGTGATGCACATCTTGACCTGGGTGTTCCAGGTCATGCCGGTGTTCTTCCTCATCGGCGGTTACTCCAACGCCGCGTCACTCGACGCGCACCATCGCAAAGGTGGCGCCAACGCCGACTGGGTGCGGGCGAGGTTGCTGCGCTTAACGACTCCGTCGGTGTGGTTGGCCGGCACCTGGCTGACGCTGATGGTGGCCGGACATGTGCTCGGGTTCGCATCACTTGCCGACAAGGCTGTCGGGGTCGCGGCAATCCCGCTGTGGTTCCTGGCCAACTACGTCGCCGATACGGCGCTGTCGCCGATTACGCTTCGCTGGTACCGCACGCACGGCTACCGGTTCGTCGGTGTGCTCGCCGGCCTGTTTCTCGTGGGTGAAGCGGCCCGCTTTCCCGGTATCCACTTTGTGCCGCAAATCAACATCGTGCTCGGTTGGCTGTTGTTCCAGGTGCTTGGGTTCGCTTGGAAAGACGGCCACGTGACGGCGGGCATCCGCCGGGTTGCCTCTGGCCTAGCCGCTTGGGCCGTGGCGGCGGCACTGGTTGCGTTCGGCCCCTGGCCGCTCGCGATGGTGTCGGTACCTGGTGCCCGATTCGCCAACACCTGGCCACCATCGCTGGCGCTGATGTTCTACGGCTTCGGTATCTGCAGCTTTGCCGTCGCCGCCGCCAATCCGATCAGTCGGTTCCTCACCCGGAGCAGTCGAGCCTGGAAGGTTGTGGTTGTCGCCAACACCATGACCATGACATCGTATCTGTGGCACTTCACGGCCCTATCACTGGCCGCCCTCATGCTGAGTCGGGTCGGTCTCTTGCCGACAGCCGTCCCGGGGACCGCTGCTTGGTGGGTGCAGAAGCTCCCCGTGATGGCGGTGGCGCTCGTCGTGCTGGTCGGCTTCATTGCCGTGTTATCGCCAAAGGAACGAAAAGGCATCATCGGCGGCCCGGAGGTGGCGAGCGGTCCAAACCAGTCCGACACGAGAGCAGCCGGTGCCATCGTGGCTGTGTGCTCTCTCGTGCTGGCGGCTGGATTCGAGACGTGGACGGGTGCAGAAGGAAAGTCGGTGCTGGCGATCCCCGGTATGGTCGCAGTCCTGACGGTTCATGCCGTCTTGCGCCGCTGTGCCGTGAGGGCGCAGGCGCAGGCGGCGTCGGCTGGCCCTGGCACGGAAGTCGTGTCCGGCATCGGGGCTGTCGCCTCTGAGCCGGCGAAGCAATCGATCTAGCGACTGGTCGGCATCCAGGCGGGTCGAGTGGCTTCGAAGGCGCTGATGGCGTCAGCATGGGTGAGCGTGATGCCGACGTCGTCGAGGCCGTTGAGAAAGCGATGCTGGGTCGGAGCATCCATCGGGAAAGACTCCGTGATCCCCAGCGCCGGTACTTCCACTTGCAACTTCTCGACGTCGACCGTGATGTCGAGTGTCGGATCGGCCTCGACCGCAGCCAGAAGTTGCACGACGACTGACTCGGGCAGTACGACCGGCACCAGCCCGTTCTTGGTGCAGTTGTTCCGGAAAATGTCGCTGAAGCGTGGGGCAATCACAGCGTTGAAGCCGTAATCCATGATGGCCCACACTGCGTGTTCTCGGCTCGATCCGGTGCCGAAGTTGTTGCCAGCCACCATGATGGACGACCCGACGAATCGCTCATCGTTGAGCACGAAATTGCGGTCGTCGCGCCACGTGGCGAACAGGCCGGCCCCGAAGCCAGTGCGCTCGACTCGCTTGAGCCACTCGGCGGGAATGATCTGGTCGGTGTCGACGTCGGATCGATTGAGCGGCAGAGCGGTGCCGTTGACAACACGGACTTCTTTCATGACAGATCCTCCGGCGAAGCAAAGTGGCCGGCGACCGCGGTAGCGGCAGCGATGGCGGGGGAGACGAGGTGGGTGCGACCGCCGCGACCCTGGCGGCCTTCGAAGTTGCGGTTGCTCGTTGAGGCCGAGCGCTCGCCCACCTTGAGCTTGTCAGGGTTCATGGCCAGGCACATCGAACAGCCCGGCTCACGCCAGTCGGCGCCAGCGGCGGTGAAGATCTTGTCGAGGCCTTCGGCGATTGCTTGGGCCTTCACCTGATGGCTGCCGGGCACGATCATGACGCGGGCAACGGTGACGGTGCGGCCCTTCATGACCGCAGCGGCGGCCCGAAGGTCTTCGATACGGCTGTTGGTACAGGAACCGATGAACACCGTGTCGACCGGAATCGAGCGAATCGGCGTGCCAGCGGTGAGGCCCATGTACTCAAGGGCTCGTTCAGCGGCGTTGCGCTCGCCCGCGTTGGTGAACCAAGCCGGATCGGGGATGACATCGTCGATCGACAAAACCTGACCAGGGTTCGTACCCCAGGAAACTTGCGGGCGCAACGTGGTGGCGTCGAGAGTGATCTCGGCGTCATAGACGGCACCCTCATCAGAGGCCAAGGTGCGCCAATCGGCGACAGCGGCATCCCACACTTCGCCTTTGGGTGCGTGCTCGCGGCCGTTGAGATAGGCAAATGTGGTGTCATCGGGGGCGATAAGTCCAGCTTTGGCTCCGGCCTCGATCGACATGTTGCAGACGGTCATGCGGCCTTCCATCGACAGGGCTCGGATGGCAGCACCGCGGTATTCCAACACGTAGCCGATGCCCCCGCCGGTGCCGAGACGACCGATGATGGCGAGCACGATGTCTTTGGCGGTCACGTCGGGAGGGGCGTCGCCTTCGACGTTGACGGCCATCCACTTGGGACGCGATTGCGGCAGGGTCTGGGTGGCGAGCACATGCTCGACCTCGCTCGTGCCGATGCCGAACGCCAGAGCACCAAAGGCGCCATGGGTGGCGGTGTGGCTGTCGCCGCATACCACGGTCATGCCGGGAAGTGTCAGGCCCTGCTCGGGCCCGATGACGTGCACGATGCCCTGGCCGGGGGTACCCATGGCGTGGTTGACGACGCCGAACTCCGCTGTGTTTGCGCGTAATGTGTCAACCTGCTTTGCCGAGATCGGATCGGCGATAGGCTGATTGATGTCGGCGGTCGGCACGTTGTGATCTTCGGTGGCGACCGTCAATTCGGGGCGGCGAACCTTGCGGTTGGAGATACGCAGGCCGTCGAAGGCCTGCGGGCTGGTGACTTCGTGCACCAGGTGGAGGTCGATGTAGAGCAAGTCGGACTCGCCAGGCGCGCTATGCACGATGTGGCGTTCCCAGACCTTCTGGGGGAGGGTTTTGGGTCCAATCATTGATGTCTCACATTCTGGGACGCTAGTCTCGGTGTGTGGAATCAAGTGTAAGCGGGGTTGGCGTCCTCGACAAGGCGATAGTGGTACTCGACGCGTTGCTGGTCGAACCGCTGGCGCTGGCGGCGCTTTGCGAAGCCACAGCACTGCCCAGGGCCACGGCCTACCGGCTTGCGGTTGCGCTTCAATCGCATGGTCTGGTGAGACGACTAGATGATGGTCGGTTCACCCTTGGATTACGTCTCATCGGCCTTGGTCGAGCTGCCGCGGCAGGATTCCCGCTCGCCGCCGTGGCCCGACCAATTCTCGAACGGTTGCGAGATGAGGTTGGCGAGAGTGTGCAGCTCTACGTGGCCGAAGCGGGTGGTCGACGCTGCGTGCTGTCGTTGCAATCCCCGCATGGTTTGCGATGGATAGTTCCCGAAGGGGTGCTGCTGCCGATGGAACGCGGCTCAGCTGGCCGAGCCTTGGCTGGCGAGGTCGGTCATTCTGGCTGGGTGGAGAGCGTCGAAGAACGTGAGAAGGGTGTGTGCTCGGTGTCAGCGATCGTGTCGGTGCAGGAGCCGACCGTCGTCGCTTCCCCCAACGACCCAACCGGCGAGCCAGTTGATGGCATCAGTCCTTCCCCGGTGAGGATCGTGGCCGCAGTCAGCATCAGCGGTCCGATCGAACGCCTCTCCCGCAGGCCCGGCACCCGATTCGGCCGGTCCGTACAGGCGGCAGCTGCCGACGTGGCTGCCGCCCTCGCCCTGCATCGTTGATCGAATGCGTATCCCTCGCAACCTGGCCGTGGCGGCCTCGCAACCTCGGTGATCTTGCGTGGTGTGGTGCTCGATTTCCTAGGGTTGCGAGGGAGTGAGGGTCGGGTTGCGAGGTCGGCCCGGTCAGAGGCCGCCGAG
>JAYTVF010000013.1:0-2689 GCA_043744155.1 Acidimicrobiia bacterium
TGACGGAGGCCCGTTGGGCGTTGGGGAGTATCGAATGACCACCACTGGACAACTGGCGTTTACTTTTCCGGGACAGGGTTCGCAAAAGCCGGGTATGGGCCAGCCGTGGGTCGACCAGCCGTCGTGGGAACTTATCGACGAGGCTTCCGACGCATGCGGTCGAGATGTCGGCAAGCTTCTCCTCGATTCTGATGCCGATGAGCTGAAACTCCCCCGAAATACCCAGCTCGCCACCTTCATGCTTTCTATGGTGGTTCTCGACGCTATCGAGCGGGTCGGTCTGGAGCCCGCCATCGTCGCCGGTCACAGCCTGGGCGAATACACCGCCCTGACCGCCGTTGGCGCCATCGACTTTGCCGATGCGGTGAACATCGTCTCGATTCGGGGTGAGGCCATGCAAGATGCCGCCGACGCCAATCCGGGCACCATGCTTGCTCTGCTCGGTATTGAAGACGACGACGCCGACGCGGCCTGCCGCCGGGCCGACGGCGACGCATGGGTGGCCAATTACAACGCCCCGGGTCAAATCGTCATTGCCGGGGAAGCCAAAGCCCTGGAACGAGCGGCCGCCGCCGCCAAGGAACTCGGCTGCAAGCGGGTCATCGCTTTGGCCGTCGGCGGGGCATTCCACACGCCGTACATGGCCCCGGCGCGAGACCGGCTCCGAGCAGCAATCGCCTCCGCCCGCCTCACGGATCTGACGGTGCCAGTGGTGGCCAATATCGATGCTCGGGCCCACACGCTGGCGGCCGATTGGTCCACGCTGCTTTCCGCCCAACTGGTCTCACCGGTCCGCTGGAAGCAGTCGGTGCAGACGATGGCCGATGCCGGAGTGACCACGTTTCTCGAACTCGGACCGGGCAGCGTTCTGACCGGCATGGCCAAGCGGATCGTGCCCGACGCCCGGGCCATCGCCGTGTCAACCCCCGAAGAGGTCGACAAACTTCTCGAGTTGCTCCAAGGTTCGGGAGTGGCCCCGCTGGCCCGCAACCACGAGGGCGAGCACCTCTCCATGACGGTACGGATGGTCGTCAGCCCCGCGGCCGGCATCTTCCGCCCGGTCGCCGCCATCGGACCGGGATCGCGCGTCGCAGTCGGTGGGTTGCTCGGCCACGTCGGCGACGCTGAGGTGCGGTCCTCGTTTGCCGGGCAAATTTCCGGCATGATCGCCGTGGACGGCGAGCGGGTCACCGTGGCCCAGCCCATCGCCTGGCTCGACCTGGTTGATGCCCTCGTCGGCTCGCGCTAACTCCCCCGCCCCTTACGACCCCACGAGGACGCTCATGATCATTCGGTCACTGCCTGCCATCAACCAGAACACCGGTCAACAATGAGCCGCGGCGGCGTCATCACCGGGGTCGGAATCGCCGTCCCAGACACCGTCGTGACCAACCATGATCTGGCCAAAACTATGGACACGACCGACGAATGGATCGTCGAGCGAACGGGCATCAAGTCCCGTCGGTGGGGGGATCGGGGGCCGTCGTCACTGGCCACCGAAGCGTGCCGCAATGCGCTGGAAGCGGCCAATTTGGCGCCGACCGACATTGACCTCTTGATTCTCGCCACCTGTTCACCCGAGTTCACCCTTCCCGGCAGCTCCGCCCAGGTCCAGCATGACCTGGGTTTGAAGTGCGGGGCCTTTGATCTGGGCGCGGCTTGCTCCGGTTATATGTACTCAATGGTCGCCGCCCATGGCTTCTTCAACATGGGAATGAATCGCATCCTGATCGTGGGATCCGAACAGCTTTCCCGCATCATCGATAAGACCGACCGCGGAACCGCCATCCTTTTCGGCGACGGCGCCGGCGCCTCAGTCATCGAGGCCTGCGAGGGTGAAGGCGATTTGCTGAGCTTTGACCTCGGGGTCGACGGATCCGCCGTAAGCGCATTGTTCACCCCGCCCGGTGGGTTCACCCAGATGGACGGCAAGGAGGTTTACCGCAAGGCCATACGCGCCGTGGTGGAGACCGCCGCCCTTTCGTTGGAGAGGGCCAAGATGACCATCGACGATATCGATTGGGTTATTCCTCACCAGGCGAATCGCCGGATCATCGAGGGTGCGATGCAGCGCCTCGGGTGGCCGATGGAAAAGACCAGCACGTCGCTTGAGTGGTACGGCAACACGTCCGCAGCATCGATCCCTCTGGCCCTCGATCACGAGCTCAAGCAGGGCAACATCAAGCCCGGCGATCACGTCCTGATGACCGGATTCGGGGCGGGAATGACGTGGGCCAGCGCCGTTTTGCGCTGGGGCGGCGTCGTCCGTGAAGGCGACCACGGCCCGAACCGGGTTGTCGGAGCGTGACACAAACCCGCCTTCTCGGTCGTAGGTCCTGGGCATGAGCCGGGTTGTCCTCGTCACCGGCGGTAACCGGGGCATCGGTCTAGCGATTGCTCGTCGGTTTCAGTCCCTCGGTGACACCGTCGTCGTCACGTGTCGTGGCGACGCCCCCGAAGGCATGCACTCTGTCCGTTGTGATGTCACCGATCAAGCTCAGGTCGACGCTGCTTTCACCGAGATCGAGGCGACCTACGGGTCGGTCGAGGTCCTCGTGGCCAACGCCGGAATGACCAAGGACGGACTACTCATCCGCATGAGCGAGGAGCAGTTCACCAGCGTGGTGGACGCCAACCTGACCGGTGCATTTCGGGTCTCGAAGCGAGCGGCGGGGCCGATGATCCGCAA
>JAYTVF010000014.1:0-2681 GCA_043744155.1 Acidimicrobiia bacterium
GCTGTTTTTCGAGAACGTTTCAGATCGTCCATTTCGTACGACCGCTCGTTATCCCTGGCGAGGTGATTTATGCAACGAAGCCAGAGATCGTCGGGCAAGCCTGGTTCATCAGCGAAAGCCAACGGCATCAGTACATCAATGATTGTCTTGTCGCTGGTCAAAGCGCCTCCCAGTCAAGTCGCCTATCGATAGCAGCCAAAAGCTCGCCAAACGCTTGTTCAACGGTTTCAACGGTTTCAACGGTTTCAACGGTGGCGGTGGTGGCGGTGAGCGGTTGGTGGTTGTCGGCGCTGGCCTCGCACCGTGCGAGCGCCAGCATCGCGCCTACGAGAAAGTTTCTTCCTGCACGCATGGCAAGCCGTTCAGCCTCGGGCCGAGCGTACGGCGAACCTCGCCAGTGGTTGTCGAGGAAGGGTTGATCCCGCCGCTCCAACATGGCTTGGCAATAGCTGACGAGATCGGCCTGATCAAAGTAGCGGTCGAGATCGAGATCGAGTACCCGCAGCGTCGGATGCTTTTCCAGGGCGGACTTTCGGGCCCCGATTAAGACCTGAGCCCCGCCTTTGGCGAGAGCGACCGCGAAGGTCACGATAGTGACCGCCTCGTTGTCCGTCGCCTCGTCCAGCCCATCGATGGCGATGAGGGGTCGGTGGAGCTTTGCTGAGGCCAACGTCTCCTCCGGTTCGGCGTCGTGCTTCTCGCCGAGGGCGTCCGACAGGCCTCGGCTCAAGTCGCCCAGCGAGCGATCCTTGGCATGAAAGGCATAGCGAAAGAGCGGACCGTTCGCTGCAACTCCGACGGTGTCGGCCGACACAACGATGTTGGCGACAACAGCAGACTTGCCGGCCCCGGGCTGGCCGGTCACCGCCATAACCCCGGGGTTTGCTTGTTTGACCCAGGCATGAATCTCCGCGAGTGCGGTTGTTCGTCCGGAGAAAATACTGACATCGCCCGCGTGTGCGGCCGAGCGCAGACCCTGAGCGCGTGGATACCAGTGGGCATCACGTGCCCCCACGCGATGGCTATCCAGTTGCGAAAAGGCGGAATAACCCGATGTCTTCGCACGCGTTTCGCTCAGTCGCCACCCAAGCCATGGCGCCAGTTCTGGAAACGCGTCTGCGGCAACCTCGATTCGGAGAAATCGTCCGGCCTTCACCTGCTGGCTTTGTTCGCGGGTTGTGCAGATGCCGATGACGGCCCCAAGCCGTTGGTCAATGACCGGGCCACCGCTGTGTCCGGCCACGATCGCATACCCCTGGCCGGCAGCGACGTCCATCTGCACCGTGCCGTCACCGGCGTCTCCCACCACGATTACTCGGGCCAGCCGGTTGGTGGCATCAACGGCAGTTAGGTTGCCGGGCACCAAGGCCTCGTGCCCGTTCGTAGCCTGGCTGGGCCGAAACGGCGCAGGTGCCATCGGTAACGGCTGCTCGAAGTACACGATGGCCAGATCGCACGGTGGAGGAGCAACGGACACCGACCCCGTCACCCTCGCCCCGGATGAGAAGATAACTTCCACACAGGACAGGCCCCCGACGACATGCGCCGCGGTGAGGACATGGTGTGGGGACGCCACAACTCCCGCGCCGGTCGCTACGCGCGCCACCCACGGGAAGTCGCCGGGGTTCACGCTGAGTCTAGGGCTTCCAGGTGAGGGTTATCTTTAGGCTTGCGGTCGCCCCGGCTTCGGCAACGATGAATTTTCCTTTCGCGCCGAGCTCCAAGCCGAACTCTGCCTCGACCGACTCTGCCCGGTGCGCAAGGGCCTGCACCTGAGCCATTAGCGCCTCCGCCAAGGGACGGATAATGATCAATGAGTCTGCCATCGTCATGCCAGCGGCGATCAAATCCTGGGCGCGGCTGACACTTTGATTGCCGTATTCGTCGGTGCTGCGCCGCACGCCCACACTGACAGTCCCGTATTCCGTCTCAAACTCGACCTCGGCCACCAAGCCACCCCGTCTGTATTTCCTCAACCCACCAGAGGGATCCTAGAGGATGAGGCCTTGGGTTGATAGCCGATCCAAAGACTCAGCAGGCGGGAATCAACCCGCATCCCCGCACCGATGATGCCGTAGCGGATCTGGGTCGGCGTTGTGGTCATCAACCCGAAAAAGCGGGAAAGTAGCGCAGCTCTTGGGTGGCGTGAAAGCACCTCGTAAAAATGCGAGGCTCGTTCCACGGGGAAGAACGGGCGGATACCGGGTTGCGGCGGATACGGCTAGGGTGACGGGCGGCACATGGGGGTGCCGTTGGTCCGAAGCGGGCGCGGCAAATCTCCGTCGTTGCAGTTCATCACATCGTTACCTAAGGGACACCGCACATGAAGCAGAGCACCGATCGCATCCTCACGACCCACGTCGGGTCGCTCGGTCGCCCCCACTCGCTGCTCGACATCATGCGTGAGCGCGAGCATGACCGCCCTTACGACAAAGTGGCGCTCGACGCGGAAGTTACCACGGCAGTCGCGGAGCTCATCCGCAAGCAGGTTGCGTGTGGTGTTGACATCGTGGCCGACGGCGAAATGAGCAAGGTCAGCTTCCTCGGCTATGTGAAGGACCGCCTCGCCGGCTTCGAGATCGACAACCGTCCGAGCCTGCTGGGGCCGAGCTGGCAGGCCGAAATCGACATGTTTCCTGAGTACTACGAGGGCTACTTCAAAAAATACGCCTCGGCCATCA
>JAYTVF010000015.1:0-2678 GCA_043744155.1 Acidimicrobiia bacterium
GATCGGCGTCAACGTTGTGTGCGCGCCGACGGACGAAGAAGCCGACTACCTCGCCGGGTCGGTGCGGCTGTCCATCCTGCGCCTTCGCACGGGCCGGCCGTCTCGCTTCCCCACCCCGCAAGAAGCCGCCGATTACCGCTACACGCCGCTGGAACTGGAACACATCAGGGGCTGGACCGCCACCCATGTGGTCGGCAGCCCGACGACCGTGGTGCGAAAGTTGCAGGAACTGGTCGACCGTACGCAGGTGAACGAACTGGTCGTCACCACGATGATGCACGATCACGCGTTGCGCGTGCGCTCGTATGAATTGCTGGCCGAAACCGCCGGAGCGGTCGCTGAGTCGCCGAAGCGTCTGGTGCACGACACGTCGTCGTAAGAGTTTCGTGCTCCGACGAATCGTGGTCGGCTGCGTCCGTCCACTACGGGCATCACCAACTGCCAGACTGGCTCGGTATCGAACGACGATGGGGGCTGTTGAAATGGCTGGTCGACTGGCTGGAAAAGTATGCGCCATCACGGGCGCAACGGGAATCGCCGAGGCTGCAGCCCTGCGCTTCGCGGCCGAGGGAGCGTCGCTGTTCGTGGCGTCGCTCCATCGACACGAATGCGAGGCGCTCGGCGCTCGGCTCGGCCCCGAGGTTCCGTACGCCTGGGCAGCCGCCGACCTCACCCAAGAGGATGACGTCCAGAAAGCCTTCACCGCATGCCGAACCGAATACGGCCGACTCGATGCCACCTTTTCTGCTGCTGGTGGCAGCGGGCGCATCTTTGGTGACGCGGCAATCCATCTCACGTCGTTGGCTTCGTTCAACCGTACAACAGCGCTCAATCTGACAACGTCGTTCCTGACGGCCCGCGAATCACTGAAAATCATGCTTGACCAAGCGCAGGGAGGCTCAATCGTGTTCGTGTCATCAGTGGCAGCCACCCACCCTGTGCCTGGCACATTCGACACGATTGCCTACGCCGCAGCCAAGGGTGGGGTGAACGCTATGACGCTTCACGGTGCGAGCCACTACGGCCCCCAAGGGGTGCGTTTCAACACCATTGCACCGGCTCTCACCCTCACCCCCATGGCCAAGCGGGCAGCGTCGGATCCCGAGACGATCGAGGTGATGAAGGTACGCATGGGCCTCACCGGGGGCGGGCCGCTGGCAGCCAACGACCACGCCGAGGCCGCGTTGTTCCTCTGCTCTGATGAGTCTCGCTTCATTACCGGCCAGATCATCCGGGTCGACGGTGGCTGGGGCGTTTCCTAGCGAACGCCTTGCGCGTCTGGGCCAGTCGATGCGGTCGGACCCGGGCCCGTTTGCTTGGCCAGTGTCACCGCCATGCCCGCACATTTGTTGGCCCAGTACAGGTTTCCGATGGCCTCGTACAGGTCGGCTGCGGCTTGGAAGGCGTGCCGAGAGCGCCCGAAATCGCCTTGCTTCAGCCGAAGTTGGCCGACCGATTCCAGTGTGTTTGCCTCACCAACCCGGGAACCGACCTGCCGGTAGATCGGCAACGCCAGATTGTACAAACCATCAGCATCCTCATACCGACCACGCCGAGATACCAGGTCGGCGAGGCGGGACGCCACGTCAGCCACGACGCGGCCGGTGGCGTCGCTATGTTGAGTCAGTTCATCAAAGACGGCCTGCAGTGCGGTCTCCTCGGCGAGCTGATCGCGCACCGAACTCGACCAGGAGGTACCCGCGATACCCTCGGTGGCCAGATCGCTCTCACCCGAGAACCAGAGCACCTCGGATTTCCAAGACCACAAGTCCGGAGCCCGGTGAGCCAACTGGGCCAGGGCGTGATCATTGACCCAGAACACCACGGGGTACGGAAATCGCCGGGCCAGGTGATCCCGATTCAGGTTCAAACCGTCGAGACGGCTGCCATCGCCATCGCCCACATCCACCAGCGCGTCGAACCCGCACACGAACACGCCGACCGGGCGAGCGTCGGGCGGCAGGGCCAATTCCATCTGCTCGACGGCACCTCCATCGGATGCCAGGCTGACGGTGGCCACGTCGCCCGCCGCGAAACGGGCGGCCAGGTCGGCTCGAAGCCGAGCGGCCCGCGCCGGCTGGTTCACCCGAGCAAAAACCAGGGTGAAGTCGGCGCTGCGGCGCAGCAACCGCTCTAACGCTGCCAGCTCATCAGCGTTCTCGGCAGCTCGCTCTGCTAGGGACATGGCGCGAAGCCCATGGCTTCGAGCATCAACGGATGCACATCAAACCAGTCGCCTGTCGCGTCGCCATAGCGCAAAATCCTGAGGTTCTTCACCAGACTGTTCCACGACGGATGCTCCGGTGACTGCCGTTTGCTGTCATGTACCTCGGTGAGCAGCGCCCGCTGGTCAGCTGTGACCGGGAGGTCGAACGATCGCCGCTGCGTACGGACAGTATGGTCGAATGCCGTCGACGGTAACGGCAGGCTGTCCGACCGGTTGATGGCACCGCGGATGAAGGTAAACAGCTGACGAAGCTGTCCGCCAGACTGGCAAATCAGCCGGTTCAACACCTCGACGCGGCCGAAAACGTCTGGGATGGCACCAGCCTGCGCCGTGTCGAGCCGACGCTCAACGATACGGCGCATCTCCGCTACCCCGGTACCCGGTGCGCCGTCGCGCTGGCGCACCGGCAACAGGCCGAGCTCGAAAATCTCGCCGTACCGGTCGGCCAAAC
>JAYTVF010000016.1:0-2676 GCA_043744155.1 Acidimicrobiia bacterium
GCGGTTGTCTCCGACCCGCCGCCAAGCACTGCGTCGCCGGTTAAGTGAAATCCGTGGAGCCCCCGCGCTGCTCTCGGGTACCCGAGGACTAGCCGACACGCAATGGCTGGTACCGGCGATGGGGTGGCACCGTACCCAACGCCTGACAACCCAGAAGTCGGAGTACCGGGCGGCCTACCGGGTTGACTCCCGGATTGGCTGACGGCAACAAGTGTGTCGGTGATACGTGTGGCCAACGCCGGCGACAGGGTCCGCTCTCCGCGCTCAACCTTCTTGAGCATGGAGGCGGTACAGCCGACCCGTAGCGCCAGGTCTTCCTGCGTGATGTCGAGCAGACGCCGCTGTCGACGGATCCACGACCCATCAACGAGTGGCGGCCTTAGCGGCGTCACCCTATCGGCTTAGGCCTCGGCGTTCGAGCCCGAAGGCTGCCACTTGACGATGGGGCTGGGGGCGTTGCAGGTGACGGTATCCGCCGCCGCCGCTTTGTCGCACGGGACGAGGGTGGTGTCGTTTCCACAGATACCCGACGGCTGCCAACAACCATCGGTGACCGATGTCGCCGTTACCGGGGCTGGAGTCGCAGATGTAGACCAAGCACCGCCGACGGTAGCGAAGAGGGTGCCATAGGCAATGGCGCTGATGGCGACGAGGCGGACCACGTTGCGGCGGAGATTTCGTGTCAACTGAGATGAACGCATGCAGTGACTCTATCGACAGGCGGGAATTTCGCCATCGGTCGAATGTCCCGTTCTCGCTCCGTTGTGTCCCTCGGGGACACATAGCTGCTGATCGGCGTGAACGGGGCGAAGAGCCCTCCCTGGGCATTCCTCCTAGGAGACCACGGTGTCTGCGAGGGACACCGCAGTCGAACGGCGGACCCATGGTGTAGCCGAACAGCCGATGTTTGCCGCCGGTTCTTCCTGGATGCTGTGTCGGCCAACCGGCGGTTTTCCGAAAGCTGCGCTACTCACGGTGATGGCGATCTCGCAACCGAAAGGCATCTCATGTCTGCACTCGCTCCGTCCGTCATCAACTCTTCCTCGCCTCGCGATCGACGTCGGCGCGCTTGGCGACTCAGCACGATCGCCGCCAGCGTCGCCGTAGGCCTTCTCCTCCCAATCGTCGGGCCCTCGACCGGTCCCGCCAGTGCGGTATCGAAGGGGTCCCTCGTACTCGTCGGCGATGAGCCCCATCCCGAGCCGCTTCCGCAGGTTTACGCGCTGTCAGGGCGGGTGGTCATTGCCTATCCATGCGTGGAGGAGGCCGTAACAGAGGCCATCGATGCCGATGAGTCGAAAGCCAATGCCGATCCCTATCCCCAGGACTGCCAGATTCCGTATACGGACGCAACGGTAATGATCCGTGGCCGCACCGAAACCCGGGTGCTCCCGACTGACGCTCAAGGACGATTCGTCACCGCCCTGCCGTTGGGCGCGTACGCCGTCAGCATCATTCATCCAGCCCAGTACGCGCCGGCTCCCCAACCGGAATGTGGGATGACGATTGCTTCTGTTCCGCAGGTTGAGCCGCTGACGGTTCTATGTGCTCCGGCCGTTCGAACGGTCCACGTCGTTGGATCGGTGACGCAGTCCGTGCATCCGTGTCCTGCGGACGCTGACTGCGCCGACATTTTGGTTCCGACCGATGGCTACAAGGTCGTGTTTTCCGGCCCCAATCGTGACGCCTCAAGTGGCGTGAAGGACGGTCGTTACAGCGTCGACGTACGTCCCGGTCGCTATGCGGTGACGGTGCAGCGAACCGACGGTTCGTTCTGCCCCCCCGCCGGCACGGTCTGGGTCCCTGATACCTCCGTGTTCGAGTCGAACATCAGCTGCTGAGGAACAATCGTGCGTACGACCGACTCGCTTCGCCTTCCGATGGCGTTCGACGACCGCATTTGGCCGGAAACTGCTCGCCTGGCGGCGCAGTCAGAGATGCAATTTCTTGTTGCGAGTCGACGGACGCCATCGCGGTATCTCGGTCAGTTGGCCGACACTGAACTTTTCCCATCAGCGGTTCTTGACGGTCGGATGACGCCCCGCTCGGCCATCGTCGGATCAGCGGTTGCCTTGGGCGCCATTGATGGCGATGCCATGTCGATTCCCAATCTTTGCCGTCTCCATCAGTTGGTCGTCCCCGTCGACGCTTCGTCGGGCCGGTTTCGGTCTTCGGAGGTGGCGATCGGTGGAGGCCCACGGCGCGATCCGGTATTCGTTGCCCCACCGCACTCTTCAGTTCCGAAATTGCTCTGCGAACTTAGGAACTACGTGAATGCCACAGCGCCATCCCTGACGCGAGCTGCGCTGGCGTTCGGCTGGCTCGAATGGATCCATCCGTTTGCTGATGGAAACGGGCGAGTCGGACGGGTCGTGCTCCGATGCCTTCTGCACCAGTGCGCTGATGGCCACTTGGTTGGTCCTCTGGCGCTCACGATGCTGCGGGACAAAGTCACCTTCGTGGAAGCGCATCGAGCCCTCCGTCACGGCGACGCCGATACCTGGGTGCGTTATGTCGCCAATGCCGCCACACAATGCGCCGACGCGCTCGACCACGTGGCACCACGTCGAGCTGGCAGAACTCCCTGCACCGCACGACCCGTACTTCGCTCTATCCCGTCCCTACCCCGAATACAATAAGGAGTTACAAAAATGAACAAACGACTGACAACGACGC
>JAYTVF010000017.1:0-2670 GCA_043744155.1 Acidimicrobiia bacterium
CACTGACCCCGTCATCGCTTCGTATCCACGTGATCTGTAGACGATTTGTCTGCCACGTGAACGAAGTCGCGCAAAGCCTCATCGGCCGCTGGCCGCTGGCCGCTGGCCGCACCCGCAACTGGCAAGCGGGTGTCTGAAAGCGGTGTCAGGCAAGCGGCCACAGGCGCACTTGGGAAGTCTGGCCCACCCTCAGTTGGGTGGGTCGGAGGTGACGGCGATAGTGCCACGCGTGCCGGGCTGGTGCTCGGGGCGGTTTCGCATCGAATCGGCCGCCATCGTGAAATATGCGTCGAGTCGCTCTCTCAGGACAGGCGGCGGGGCGAGATCATCGAGGGCGCCAGTCATAGCAACCATCCACGCGTCACGTTCGGGCACGCCAATGGAGAACGGTGCGTGCCGCATGCGCAACCGGGGATGGCCGCGGGCATCGCTGTAGGTCGTCGGCCCACCCCAGTACTGGGCCAGGAAGAGCGTGAGACGTTGGCGAGCCGGGCCGAGATCGTGCTGTTCGGGGTAGAGAGGCAGCAAGATCGGATCGGCCGCGACTCGGTCGTAAAATGCGTCAACCAACGAGCTGAAGAAGCCCATGCCGCCCACTGCGTCGTACAAACTTAGATCGGACATTTGCCAGCCGTCACACGTCGAGGAAGCGGCTGGACGCAATGGCCGAGGCGAAAGCTCCTGCTAGGGCGCCTATGGCCAGAAGCAGTACCATCACCCCGCGAAACTGGGTAGCTGTGGCCTGCAGGTTGTCGAAGCTGAGTGACGACCCAAACGACCCGATGACCTTGGATCGCCACAGGTTCTTACCGACCCACACGATGACACACGCCACCATTGCGCCGAACAACCCTTGCACCATACCCTCGATAATGAACGGCCACCTGATGAACCAGTTGGTGGCACCTACCAGCTTCATCACCTCGATCTCGCGCCGTCGAGCAAACATCGCGGTGCGGATGGTGTTCCAAATCAGCAACACCGCCGCGGCCAGCAGGCTCACGGCGCCCACGCCCAGACCCCATCGGGCAAAGCTCGATATCTTTCGGATAAAGGCGATGGCCTGATCCGCTGAACGAACCAAGATGACGCCAGGACGTTTGTTGAACTGGTTCGTGATGGCGCTGATCACCGACGTTTCCGTCGAACTGGGTTTGATTCGGAACGACGTCGGCACGTCTTCAGCCTTGGTGATGTCGACGATCTCTGGGGTGTTCGGGAAGAGAAGCTTGATCTCCTGCCGGGCTTCTTCCTTGTTCACGAATCTGACACCTTTCGACTTAACGAGGGTGCTCTGATCGAGATCGCGCTGCACTGCGTCGATCTGGTCCTGCGAGGCATCCGCGCTCATGAAAATCGAGACCTCGACGCCGTCTTTCCACTCGAACAACTGATTCGACACCGCGTCTTGGATGAGGAACACGAAGCCTACGAACGAGAGCGACACCACAACGGTGAGCAACGACGCGATAGTCAGGGTGAGGTTTCGTGTGAGGTTTGCTGCGGTTTCGCGCAGAATGTAGCCAATACGGGAGAACATCTACTCGTACACCCCTCGGGCTTGGTCACGAATGATGATGCCACGATCGAGTTCGATCACGCGGCGGCGCATCATGTTGACGATGTTGCGGTCATGGGTGGCCATAACGACGGTAGTCCCGGTCTTGTTGATGCGATCGAGCAGACGCATGATGCCCTCCCCGGTGGCAGGGTCGAGGTTCCCAGTCGGCTCGTCGGCCAAAAGGATGAGCGGCCGGTTCACGAACGCTCGCGCTATCGAGACGCGCTGTTGCTCCCCGCCGGACAACTGGTTGGGAAATCGTTCTTGCTTGCCGGCTAGGCCGACCAGTTCCAGAATCGCCGGAACCTGCTGTCGAATGACGTGCTTGGGGCTTCCGATGACCTCGAGCGCGAACGCCACGTTTTCGAAAACGGTCTTGTTCAGCAGCAGCTTGTAGTCCTGGAAGACATTGCCCATCTTGCGCCGAAGCTTGGGCACATCCTTGGACGACAAGTTGTTAATGCGGGCTCCAGCCACCCAAACATCACCTTTTTCGGGCGATTCTTCCCGGTTGATGAGCCGGAGCAGTGTGCTCTTGCCCGATCCGGAGGTGCCGACGAGGAACACGAATTCCCCCTTGGCTACCTCGAATGAAGCGTCGCGTAGGGCGAGCACTTCGTTGTTGTACACCTTGGTTACGTTGTCGAGTTTGATCATAAGAGTCGAGCCGCGTCGCTCCTCACGGTGGGTGTGGGCGCTATGACCCTAGCGGACACCGTTTGCTTTCTGGGGTCATCCCCCTTCCCTCGCCAGCCCGATAGCCTGGCAAGGAATGACTGCGGCCCGCCACCAGAGGCGAAAAAATCTGGAGCGCGTCTGGATCTTGGTAGGATTCGCCTACAGCGTGATTCGCATCGTTATCGCCCGCCTCACGGTAGCAAAGTACGGCGTGAACATCTGGGCGTTCGCCGCCGTCGAGTTGATCAGCTCAGGGCCTTACTCGGTCGGCACGGCCCGGTTGGTGACCCGGCTGATCGACCGCAACTTTCACTCCGCGCTCAAGTGGGGCACATTGGCAGCCGGGTGTTTTCTCGCTCCCGAAGCCTTTATCATTGCCTCTGGCAATCGATGCCAGCGGCACGAAAACGCCCGCTGTCACAGCATGCCGA
>JAYTVF010000018.1:0-8847 GCA_043744155.1 Acidimicrobiia bacterium
GTGTACTCAGTGCCCTTCGCACTGCAGAGCAGCCCGATGACCTGGAACTTCGATGGCGTGTACGACGACGGCCGAAACTTCCCCGCCACCACCATCAACCTGGCCACCTCCGGCATCGCGGTCACGGCTGGGAACAAGTGCCCGGCCGGTCTGCTGACGCCGAACACGATGATCGGCGTCTGCTACGCCCAATCGGTCGGCACCGCAGCGACGACGGCTCGGTTCTGGTATCAGACCGACTACAGCATCAAGCTGGCCGACGTCGTCAGCAACAGCATGAACCCGAACACGGTCGCCACGCCGTTTGCCTTCCTCGGCACTCCCGAGTCGATTCGCATCGAGTCGAACCCGCTGGCGCTGGGCGCAGCCAGTATCGTCTGGAGCTTCGACGGCGTTGATGCTGTTGCTCATCGCACCGGCGTTCTGACGGCCACCATGGCCGCCACCGGCCACATCGTGGCCGCTGGTGAGGCCTGCGCCACCGACGTGGCCGCCCTCGCGGCAACGAACTCCCGCCGGCCGACCTGACCGACGCCTTCCCGAGTACGAGATGAGGATTGTGGCCGCCCCAACCGGGGCGGCCACCGCCGCGCTCGCGCACCTGTGAGATACAGGCCGGGGGTTGCTTTGTCGGGCGAATCCGACTTGTGGTCGCACCTCCGCACAATTCTTGACCCGATCCGGGGAATTTCGGTTTCCGAAACGCCTCCTTCGCACTGATCTTGAGCTTGCAGATCGTCACTTGCCTTACGCCAGCAGACAATCCCGCCGATCATTTTAACGGACGAACTCTCGGTTTGTTCACAACTATTCGGAGGAACTATGGCAGGCAAGAAGCTCAGGAAGATCGGAACAATGTCGGTCGCTCTTTACGTCAGTTTTGGCGTACTGGCAGCGTTCGCCTGCGTTGCGATCTTGAACGGCGGATCGGCCAACGCGAGCTCAAGTCGCGTGGCTGTCGTTACGGATCACACCAGCTACGCCTGCATGCCAAGCGCCGAATGGCATTTCGTGATGACCGGCTTGCAGAACGATTCCAAGGCGGCCCGCTCGGTGCACGTGCGGTGGTCGAATGGAAACGAATCAGACGTCACACTCGACGGCGTGTCGGGCTCGACCGCCCACTACTACTCAACGGCCAACGGCACCTCCACTGTCGCCGAACTCACCGCCACCGTTCCAATCTCATGGAGTGGCTCACTTCGGCTGATCACCGCGCCGAGCACCTCGTGTTCCGGTAGTTTCCACTTTGAGCGCGAACCCGATGGCCACACTCATATCCATATGCACGTGCGCACCGGTGCGGTAGAGATCGAGTGTGAATACGAGCATCAGCTGGGATCACCGCCGCATAGCAATGTGCATATCCACGCTGGCGACACCTACGACTATCAGGAGGAGTACACCGGTTTCGGTACGGATCTCAACACCTGTCTGGCCGCCACCCTTGGCGCCGGGTCGACGGGCACCGTAGCCAGTTGTGTGGTGGGTGACATCGGTGCCCAAGCCACGCAAGGCCGTTTCGGGTACACTTTCGTGAACACAGTGGCCGCTGGTCGAGTCATCGCCAGCTCACTGTCGAACAATGCCACCAAGCCCTTCACGAGCATCGACACGGCAGCGTCCATCCCGCGTTGGAGTGGCGTCTACGACCTCGCCTTGACCACCATCAAGTGGTCATTCGCCGGAATCGATGACCTCGGCATTGCTATGGGTACTGCGGCGGCGCCAAAGTCGGCGACGCTACCCATCAAAAACACCATCGTGACGGCAACCAACCGTTGCCCGTACGTACCGCCGACCGGTTGCCGACAGGGAAGCCTTGACGCTGCCGCCGACAACAACGTGCTCGTCCGCAAGGACGCCAATGTCGCCGGGCTGCACGCGGGCGGACGCCTCAGTGTCGGTGGCAACACGACGGGAGCGACGTGGGAGTCGGGCATCGACCTGTCCAGCGTGCCGAACCGTGTCGACGCTGCCTTTAACGGCACGCTGAAGACCGCCAGCGGCCACACACCGAACGGCAGTATCACGGTCTCCGGCAGTGTGGTCGGCTCGATGCATGCCGCGGGATCCGTTCGCACCCAGAGCACCCCGGCCATTCCGATCGACATGGGTTGGGCCAGCGAAGCCTCCTCGGTGTGGGCTGCGACGGCGCCCACCGCTCCCGTCATCGTCACCGACGCCTCACCGAACAACCGCACCCTGAAGTTCGAGGGTCAGAACGCTCACGTCAACGTCTTCACCGTGCCGGCTGCCAGCCTGGCTACCGCCAGGGCCACCCAGCTGCGCATTCCGACTGGGTCAATCGCCGTGATCAATGTCACCGGGTCGTCGTTCGTTTCGACCGGCAGCAACTCGGGCGGGCTGTGGGATGGCAATTCGTACGCCAACTATTCAGCCAACTCGACGAATGCAACGGCCGTCGCGTATCGCACTCATGTGGTCTGGAACTTCCCCTCGGCCACCGCCGTCGATGTCGGCGGCTTTACGCTCGAAGGTTCAATGCTTGCTCCGAAGGCCGCCGTCAAGACATCGGGTGCTCGTATCAATGGCAGTATGTTCGTCGACTCCCTGGTGAGCGCTGGCACCTCTGCGGCGTACGCCACCGCATTGCGATGCGCTGCGTTGCCGGTCGGAGGCGACGTACCGGACCCCACTCCGGCATCGACCACAACCACGACCGCGGTGGCCGCCACTACAACCACCGGTGCTGCCACGACAACGACCACGGCGGTCACCGGCGGCATCACGACCACCACCACGGTGGCACCCACCACAACAACGGTGGCCCCGCCGACGACAACGACCATCCCATCGGTATCGCTCTCGGCGACCATGACCAACGCCGATTGCAACGACGATGTCTGGCACTTCGTGGTAAGCAAGAGCGGCATCGATCCGGCCCTGGTATCGGCCCCGGTGGCGACGATCGTTTGGTCCGACGGGTTCACGCAGGACCTCGAACGGGCGCTCGTTGGGAGTGAGGCGATCTATCAGATTGCCGTGCGTCCGGGTCTCACGGTCGTCTCGGCGGTGGTGAGGATCGCTGCCGGTCTCAATCCGACGTTCACCCTGGTCGAGGGCGGCAAGTGCCCCCCGATCGCCCCGGCGCTGTCGGTGTGCTACGAAGGCGCGATTGGCTCGGCCGCCCTCGAAGGCCGATACGCCTACCGGACGACGACGACGGTCGCTGCGAACCACGTCACGCTGAATACCATCAGCGGATCCGGCTTTGCCGCACCGTTCGACGGCATCATCGTGTCGGGGTACACGCTCGTTCATTCCGTGCCATTCCTCCTGCAGAACAGTTCGCTGATCTGGAGCTTCGATGGCGTGTATGACGATGGTGGCGATTTCCCCGCAACCTCGGTCGGCCTCGCCCCCGCTGGCATCATCGTCACCACGGAGAACGACTGTCCCGCCGGACTCTTGTCACCGATCACGCGAATCGGCGTGTGCTACGCCCAGCCTGCGGGCTCTCTCGCTACGAGCGGTCGATTCTGGTACGAGACGGACTATACGATCTCTGCCTCGAGGGTTGTTTCGAACACAATGAACCCGTCCTCGACAAGCACCCCGTTCACGTCCCTCGACACCAGCGAGGCGATCCGAGTGGAATCCGCCCTTGTCGCTCTCGGTGGCGCCAACATCGTCTGGAGCTTCGACGGTGTAGATGCGGTAGCCCATCGCACCGGGGAACTTAGGGCCACACTCTCCGCCGGCCACACCGTGGCTTCTGGTGAACAGTGTGCGACCGAAGTGGCAGCTGCGGTTGCCGCCAACGTCGACGCCCGCCGACCGACCTGATCGATCGGTAGAACAGGACAAGGGTTGTGGCCGCCCCGATTTGGGGCGGCCACAACCGCGTCACGTCGCGGGCGCGTCCGCGACTGAAGTCGAGTTCGGCTCCACCTTGGCCCCAACCGTAAGAGCAGGTCAGGCCTGTGATCGGCGCTGCTGCAGCATGGCCGTTACGGCCTTGCCGTCAGCTTGCCCCTTGGTCGTACGCATGATGGCTCCGACGAGGGCGCCCATGGCCTTGTCCTCGCCGGCCACGTACTTGGCCCACGCGTCGGGTTGCGCAGCTATGGCGGCATCGACCGCACCCGAAAGCGCGTCGGTCTGCATTGCCTCAAACCCCCGAGCGGCGGCCAGCGCCACCGGGTCGGCGGCTCCCCCGGCGGCCACGATGTCGGCCATCACCGTCTTGGCCTGAGTGGCGGTGAGCTTGCCATCGAGTTCGAGAGACGTCAGCGCCGCCATGGTTGCTGGCGCCGGAGTGGGGCCGTCGGGCGGGCAGTTGTGTTGGAGATGAACGGCAGTGCGGGCCGGGTCGGCGCCCGCAGCGATGCAGTCGAACAGCAAACCGTCCCAGCCCCGTTGCACAAGCACGACCACGGTTTCGTCGGTGATGGTCATGTCGATCGCATCGGCGACGAGTGTGCGACGGGCAGCAGGCAGCACCGGTAGTGCTTGGCGTACCGCATCGATCCAGACTTCTCCGGGAACGACCGGCACTAGATCAGGCTCCAGGAAATACCGATAGTCGTCGGCGTTTTCCTTGACTCGAAGAGTGTGGGTTTTGCTGTCGACATCGGACCAGTGCCGAGTCTCCTGGCGAACCCTTTCGCCCTCTTCCACCATGATTATCTGGCGACGTGCCTCGTACTCGATGGCCCGACCAAGCGAGCGAAGCGAGTTGAGGTTCTTGATCTCACACCGTGTGCCGAACGGCGTGCCGGGCTTGTGCACGCTGACGTTGGCGTCGCAGCGCATCGATCCTTCCTCCATCTTGGCGTCGGACACTCCAGTGGCGATCAGGATCTCCTGTAGCTCGGCCATGTACTGCTTGGCTTCCTCCGACGTTCGGATGTCAGGCTTGCCCACGATTTCGAGCAACGGGATTCCGGCACGGTTGTAATCGACCAGGGAATATTCCGAGCCGTGAATGCGGCCGCCTCCCCCACCGATGTGGGTCGACTTGCCGGTGTCCTCCTCGAGGTGAGCCCGCTCGATGCCGATGCGCTTGCCCGAAGGCAGATCGAGGTAGCCTTCGCGGTCGATCGGCTGGTCGTACTGGGTGACCTGATAATCCTTGGGCATGTCGGGGTAGAAGTAGTTCTTCCGATGAAAGACCGAGCTGTGTACCGAGCAGTTCAGGGCCAACCCGAGCCGTATCGCCAGCTCGACCACGTGATGATTCAGCACGGGCAGGCTGCCGGGCAGACCCAAGCAGACCGGACAGATATTGGTATTCGGTTCATCACCGAACTGATTCGGACACGAGCAGAACACCTTCGTGGCTGTGGCCAACTCCGCGTGCACTTCAAGACCAACGACCAGTTCATAGCCCTCAATCAGATTTTCGGGCGGATTGAAGATGGTGTTGCTGAAGCTGTAGTCGATACTCATGCGATACTCGCTTCCAGAACGGCGGCGGTGCGGAACATGTTCGATTCACCCAACGCCGGGGCCAAAATCTGTACACCGACCGGCAGACCGTCGGCGCCAGTACCGAAGGGCACACTCATGCCAGGGTGGCCGCACAGGTTCGAAGGGATGGTGTAGATGTCACAGAGGTACATGGCGAGGGGGTCGTTCGTCTTGGAATCGAATGGAAAGGCGACCGACGGCGACGCCGGCGTCAACAACACATCAGCATTCTCATAGGCCCGGGCAAAGTCGTCGGCCATGAGCCGTCGCACTTTTAGCGCCTTGCCGTAATAGGCGTCGTAGTAGCCCGCCGACAGGGCGTACGTGCCGAGCATGATGCGACGTTTCACCTCGGCACCGAAGCCAGCTGACCGGGTGGAGGCATTCATGTGGGCGGTATCGACGTCATCGACCCGCAAGCCGTAGCGCACGCCGTCATAGCGAGCCAGATTGCTCGACGCCTCGGCCGGAGCGATGAGGTAATACGACGTGAGTGCGAACGAGAACGACGGAATCTCCACATCGACCAGCACTGCGCCGGCCGCCTCAAGGGCAACGAACGCGGCATCGACCCGAGCCACGACGTCGGGATCGGCCCCCTCGGGCAGGTTCGTGATGCGGCCGACCCGAAGGCCTTGCACTCCTCGACCCAATACCGCGGTCATCGCAGGAAGCGGAGTGGGCAGCGAGGTGGAGTCTCTTTTGTCGTGCCCGCCCATTACCTCAAGTAACAGCGCGGCGTCGCGGACGGAGGTGGTAAACGGGCCGATCTGGTCAAGGCTCGACGCAAATGCGATCAGCCCATATCGCGACACCAGACCGTAGGTCGGCTTCACGCCGACAACGCCGCACAGCGACGCCGGCTGGCGGATCGAGCCGCCCGTGTCGGATCCGAGGCTCACGGCGGCGAAACCAGCGGCGACCGCAGCGGCCGAACCACCCGACGAACCACCCGGCACACGGGAGAGATCATGCGGATTGCGGGTCGGGCCGAACGCGGAATTTTCCGTTGATGAGCCCATGGCGAATTCATCAAGGTTCGTCTTGCCGATCACGATTGCGCCCGCGGCCACCAACCGCTCTACCGCAGTGGCGGTATACGGAGGCTTCCATCCCTCGAGGATGCGAGACGAGCACGTGGTGGGCACGCCACGGGTACACATATTGTCTTTGATCGCGACCGGCACCCCAACGAGGGGCCCAACATCCTCACCGGCCGCCAGTCGCGCGTCGAGGGCCGCAGCGGCCGCCCTGGCGTTGTCGCTCAACACTAGATTGAAGGCGTGCACGTCGGCTTCTCGGGCAGAAATGGCCTCCAGGTAGCCGTTCATCACTTCGACAGCGCTTCGAGCGCCGGATCGCACGGCAGCGGCAATGTCAACGGCGGTCATGGTGCCTCCCCCAGGATCGGTGGCACTCGGAAGCGGCCATCATCGGTGGAGGGGGCCGACGACAATACTTCGTCACGATCGAGGCACGCGCCCGGCACGTCGGCACGCAACACGTTGACCAGCGGTATTGGGTGCACCATTGGCTCGACATCGGCAAGGTCGAGCTTGCCGATGTCGCTGAAGTGAGCAAGCATGCCCGCCAGTTGACCGGTGTACAGATCAACCTCGGCAGGCGTCAGGTTCAGCCTGGCCAGTTTGGCGACATAGAGCACGTCGTCGGAGGAAAGGGGTGTAGACACGGTTGCTCATGCTAGGCCCTGGGTGCCGACGGGGCCCGGTCCCAGGTGAGCCGGCGACGCCGGGCCGTTGGCCCCTTAGTGTCTTGCAATGACGACGGCCGGTAAGGTACCCGCCGCATGACCACTGCCCTCGTCGTCGGAAAGTTCCTGCCTCCGCACGTCGGACACGCCTCCGTGGTCGATCACGCGTTGGCCTTGGCGGACAAGGTGCACATTTTCGTGAACGATCGCCCGGGCTACGCCATACCCGCCGAAGTTCGAGTCGCCTGGGTGCAACAAGCGTTTCCCGTCGCACGGGTGCACCTCGCGCCAGATCCCTACGGCGACAACGACAGCGCTGGCCAGGCCGCGTCGATCACCCGGATTCTCGGTTTCATCCCCGACATCATTGTGACCTCTGAGGATTGGGCTGACCCGGTGTGCGAGATTCTCGGCTCGCGCCACGTGCACGTCGATCCACCCCGGCAAGCTCTGCCGATCTCGGCCACCATGATACGCACCGATCCACTGACGACCTGGCCGATGATACTCCCCCAGGCCAAGGCTGGTCTGTGCCTTCGCCTGGTTCTCGTTGGTGCCGAATCGACCGGAAAGACCACATTGGCTCAGGCACTTGCCGAACGATGGAACACCGTGTGGGTGCCCGAATACGGTCGCGAGTACACCGAACACAAGCGCTTGGCCGGGACGAACGACCAGTGGACTACCGGCGATTTTGTGCGAATAGCTCAACGTCAACAAGAACTTGAGGATCACCTTGCGCTGCAGAGCGGGCCGATGTTGGTCTGTGACACCGATGCATTCGCGACGGCGATTTGGCACGAGCGCTATCAAGGCGATCGTAGCTCGGAGACAGAAGCTATCGCCCGCCGTCGCAGCTATACGCTCTACATCCTGGCCGGACTCGATGTGCCGTGGGTGAAGGACGACATTCGTGACGGGTTCAAGATTCGGGCCTGGATGCACCAGCGATTCATTGACGGCTTGAACGCACGACCCGAGCCGTGGTTCGAGGTACGGGGGTCAGTCGTTGAGCGGATCGCTCTCGTCGAGGCCGAGGTGGCGCGCCGGAACCTGCTCTCCCCCGAGGTCATCTTCCACCAGGACCGCTGGAAGTAGCTCCCCGGAAACATAGGAATCGGAGCGGTCGTGGCCGACCTGTTCCTCGGCATCGGAGCGGTCGTGGTCGACCTGCTCCTCGGCATCGGCGTCGGCCCAGTCCCTGGCGGCATCGGCATCGGCATCGGCATCGGCATCGGCATCGGCATCGGCATCGGCATCGGCATCGGCATCGGCATCGGCGTAGCGGCCCGTCTCGATCTGGCGTGCGAGCGCGAACGCTCGCGTGAGGCGTAGCGGCGTCCTCGTCGAGGGCACGGTTCTCGGCGCTGGGCGCACGGTCGGCGCTCCGTGAGTGGTTCGAGCCCAGACGCGAGACCGCCTTGCCGCGCGCGCGGAGAGCGCACCCGACCGCGCGCACCTGTTCCCAGCGCGCGTCACGGCGCTCTCGCGGACGGGCGCGAAACCCCTCACCGGAGCCACCGTCCATGCGCCTTATCACCTTCGACCTCGCCTTCGACCTCGCCCTCGATCTCGTCCGCTCGCTTCGCCCCACGCTCGCTGCGTACAAGCGCCACAACGCGCGCATCGCGCGCCAGCTCGAGGATGCCGCGACGAGCATCCCGCTCAACATCGCCGAGGCCACGGGCCGGTTCGGCCGG
>JAYTVF010000019.1:0-2663 GCA_043744155.1 Acidimicrobiia bacterium
CGACCTGTACGTGCGGGACTACTCGAAGTGCATCCTTTGCTACCAGTGCGTTGATGCGTGCGGCGATCAATGGCAGAACACCTTCGCCATCGGGGTGGCCGGGCGTGGGTTCGACATTCGTATCTCCACCGAATTCAACAACGCACTGACCGACTCCGCGTGTGTCTACTGCGGCAACTGCGTGCAGGTGTGCCCCACTGGCGCACTGATGTTCCGGAGCGAACATACGATGCGGGCCGAGGGCACGTGGCGGCCCGACGAGCAGACCCAGACCGACACCATCTGTCCTTACTGCGGCGTCGGCTGCTCGCTCACGCTCCACGTGCAAGACGAACGCATCGTCAAGGTCACCTCCCCGTCGGACCACTCCGTCACCCACGGCAACCTCTGCATCAAAGGCCGCTTCGGCTTCGAGTTCGTCCAAAACAGCTAACCGATCACGGCCGTTACGGACGCAGTGTGGCGCTGGGAGCGCAGTGTGAAGCAATTTCGTCAGTGTGAAGGCAAATCGGCGCCGATTTTCCTTAATACTGACGAATAGCTTTCACACTGCCTATCGGAGAATGATGTCCGCGCCGTCAGGGGTAAGCGTTACTCGGCCGAAAGCGTTCGTGAACATGGAAGATCGCATGCTCGCCGCATCGATTGTCCGGACGATGGAACGGGCCACGTCTGCCCGATTCTTGAGCACATCGGCCGCCGAATACCGCCGCACCATAAAGAAGTTGGCCAACACATTCTGGCGTTCCAGGTCGTACTGCTGCTGTTTCGCGCTTCCGTGGGCCACAAGCCCATCAATCTCGATCAAGACCCCGAGAAGGAGATCGGCAAGATCCGGATAGAACGTGGCGAGAAGCTTGCCACGGCGATTGAAAATTCGGATCGTAACCTGCCGGGCGAGCACGAGGGACCGCTGGCGAAGTGCTTGAACGACGAGCGTCTCGGGAAAACTGCCTGTTGGCCGGACCGAGCCGCGCGCCGCAACGAGACGGCGAACTATTGCAGTCCCCTTCTTCCGATCCATGACGCTGCTCAATGCGACTATCTGCTCGAACAGCACACTGTTCCATTCGTCAGGCCGACTTCCTTCGCCCGGCCGTAGAGCCGATTCGAGAGCGACCTCCACAAGATCCGGCGGCGCAAACTCGGCCAAATCAAGAATTGTTCGTGCCAACGATGTGACCGGGAGACCGTGCATCGTCACCGAGTCATTGAGGTCAAACGTGCGAGAGCGAATGGCCGCTTTCGACGCAACGACCGACCAATAGTGCACGGTCACGTCGACCGGAAAACCGCCGACGTCGGATGGACGGGATTCGTAGCGCCGCTTGGCGAGATCGAACCCGTCGAGGTGATTGAACCCGTCCAAGTGGTGCAGGACGGCTGCGGATCGGTGACTCACAAGCAATGGGCAGCGGGCACCGGCAACCAAGCCGGCGAGCACAGCAAACCAGTGTTCGACGAACGAGCGTTCCACCGTGCGATCGATGTACGCCGTGGCGTGAACCCGTTCAAGGGTCCTCGCTCGTAGTTGTCGCTCGATACGGCTGGGCGAATAACCGGCATCCAGTAGATCAGCGCGCGTAATAATGAAGTCTGTAGCTGATTTAGGAAGCGACACGTCATAGACGGTGCCTCAGCATCGGAACCTGCGCCAGCCCCAAACGTCAATGGCGTCGTCGATGGCGAATTGACGCGCAGAATTTCGGCTGAGCGGCTTTCAGTCAGGCAAGTCGACAACGAACTGCAACTCAGTGTGAAGGAAAGCCGGCAGTGTGAAAAGAAATCGGCGCCGATTTCATTTCACACTGACGAAATTGTTTCACGCTGCGCGCTGGTGAGGCGAGATGCCGCCCGGCTAAAGCCTTGCAAGTGTTCGCGCCCAACGCGCTGACCATTTATTCAGAGGCGCCAGTGCATCGAGCAGCTCAACGCCAATTGGAGTCAGCTGGTATTGACGGGCATCATCCTGCTGAACCAGTCCGACGTCGAGCATCTCGACAAGGCGCTCGCGCAACACCGCCGCCGACACGCCGTCGCACCGATCGATGAGGGCCCGAAAACCGACGGGGCCCTCCCGTAGCTCCCACAGCGCCCGCAGCATCCAGCGATGACCCAGCAGATCGAGGGCCGCCATGATCGGGCGGCCCGTTGACGATCCTCGAACCGGGCGACCCGGCACGGCCCGACGCACGCTCATGGATGTCTCCCTTGTTGCGATCATCACTCGCTGAATGCGAGTTGTGATCTTGTTTCCGAATCAGTATGGTTGATCCAAGTGATTCGTTTTCCAGATCACCTTCAACGCACCCACCGACGCCTGCACCAGGGAGAAGCCATGAGCCCCCGAATCGCCCCGCTTGAACCTCCGTACGACGTCGAAGTCGGCGAACAGTTGGCGCTCATGATGCCACCGGGAGTTCCACCCATCGCACTCTTTCGGACCTTTGCGCGCAACCTCCCGATGGCCAAAGCGATGGGCGGCTGGGGCGGATACGCATTGAGCAAGAGTCTCTCTTTGAGCATGCGTGACCGCGAGATCATCATCGACCGCACGTGCGCTCGATGCGGATGCGAATACGAATGGGGCGTTCATATTGCATTCTTCGCTGACCGGGTGAAACTCACGAGCGAGCAGATCCGTTCCCTCGCGCTCGGGTCCG
>JAYTVF010000020.1:0-8828 GCA_043744155.1 Acidimicrobiia bacterium
TGGCCGGCTCGTTGCAAAGCCGCTGCTGCCGCCCGTCGGTGGGCTTCGGTGATGTCATGTCGGCTGAAGCGGGCCAGGGTGAAAAGCGATGTCAATTCCTCGAAGGGAGCGCGATCTGCAGACACGTCGGCCAAGCAACGGCGCAGGTACTCTTCCGGTGCCTCCTCCGGTCGCCGGGGCATTCCCGCCGCCGTGAGACCATCGAGTAACTGCCCGTAGGCCGCCAGAATGGCGCGGCGCGGGTCGCCATCCATCGTCAAAGCATCACTCGATCGAGCCACCGACGTGGCCACTGCCACCAGGGCGGGGTCTGCGGCGTCGCTGGTGGCCGTTGGTGCGGGTGGCTTGGGTTTTCGTCGGGCGATGCCGATCACGATCGCGGCAATCACCGCCGCGGCGAGCAGAATCAGGATCACGGTACTCAGACTCGAACCGAGCGTCGGGCCTGATAACGGTGCGGTAGTGGTCGTAGACCGTTTCGGCGGTGCGTTGGGGTCGCTCGGGGAGGCATCGGTAGGAACGTCTTGTAACCGAACATCGACGTATTCATCGATGGTGCCGTCGCAGCCGTGGTCAATCGGTATCCGCACCATGCCGTTGGGCACCCGACTCGTGCCCGGTGCGGCGTCGGTACCGGTGGATGAGGTGGGGTTGGTGGTCGGCAATTCGCCGCCGGGGCAGAGCACGTAGACCGATTCGAAGCGACCATCGCCATCACGGTCTACTTGCAGTTCTCGTCGACCGTTGCGATCAACGTAGCGGGCGTCTCCGGCGTGCGGTGGGGTGACTGCCTGTAACGATGCGGACGATCTCGACGTCTGTGCCGGCGGAGGTGACTCGCTCTGCGATTTCGACGGCGCCGTCGACGCGCCAACTAAGGCGCCGACACCGGCGAGTAAGAGCACGAGTGGGAGCGAACGGCGGAACGCCACGTTCGCGCAAGGATCCCGAACGCCGTAGAGCAGCCGCTGCACCGCAGGCCGCGAGGGGGCGATGCGTTGCAACAGGATCACGACGATAATGCCGAGCATGAGCCCGATCAGAGCACCCAAGCCGGCGCGAGTGAGCGCCGGGCCGGTAGCGGGGGTGTCGGTTCGTCCGGTGCCGACGAGGCCACCCGCGTTGGCGGCGATGGCCACGGCAGCGCTCAGTGTCACCACGACGAGAACCAGGCGCGCCCGCCTACCGAGCCGTTGAATCGGACCGCCGGGTGGTGGATTCACTTGCATCGACTGCCTCGACAAATCGGGATACCGGCAGGGTAGGCGTCGCAGCGTCGGATCTGCGTTGGCTGCGGCCTATTTTGGAGGACCGATTGCCCACTAACAGGTCGAGCATGTCACCGGTGGGCGTGCGGGACGGGTCTGTGTCGGTCGGTCATAAGCTGCACGCGTGGCGGTCCCTTTCCCTCCCGTTGATGCGGCTCGCATGCCGCCCAAGGCGCCCGGGTGGTATCCCGATTCGTCCCAGTGGTGGGGCCTTCGGTGGTGGGATGGTACAACCTGGACGAGCCACTTTTATGAGCAGCCCATCCTCGAGGCGCCACCGCCACCCGAGCCTCTGCCGACGTTCCCCCTTATCGCAACTGTGCACGTGGTGGCCATTTTGGCTCTGTCGCTCATGGCACAGAAGTTCGTGTGTATCCCGGCCTTGGACGCCTTGACGGCCATTCCGGCCGGTGTCGCAGCGGTGATCGGCGCCATAGTGGTGTACGTGCCGTCGTTGGCCTACTGCTTGTGGGCGGCGCGCCGGTGGGGGAAGGGCAACGTGCTCAGCGACCTGGGCATGAAAGTGAAAGGTTCCGACATCCCGCTCGGCTTTCTCACCTGGCTCGGCGCGCTGTTCAGCATTGCCGTGCTTCGGGCGCTGATCGTGAGCGTCGGGATTCCCTTTGCCTCCAACGTGGGGGCGAGAGGCGGAAGTGATGGCTCCGCCCGTGACCGTTCGATCTTTTTGATCGGCTCACTGCTCGCCGTGGTAGTGGCACCCTTCGTCGAAGAACTGGTCTTTCGCGGCCTGGTGCTGCGGTCGTTGCGGTCTCGGCTGTCGGTCGTCCCCGCCGTCATTATCCAGGGCATCCTGTTCGGATGCGCGCACGCCGACGTGCGATTCGGCGCGGGAAACATCGGCCTCTTGATGGTGTTGTCTTTGGCTGGCATGGCCTTGGGAACAGTGGCGGTGATCGCCCGGCGTAACGGCATCACCATGATCGCTCACGCCTTCATGAACGGCTTCGTTTTTCTTATGCTGTACGGCATGTCGCGGTAGTCCGACGGCGGCCAGTGGGTCAGGGCAGTCGTTCGCAGCCCTCGATGTGGTCGTTGACCATGCCGCTTGACTGCATGAAGGCGTACATGGTGGTGGGCCCGACGAAGCGAAACCCCAGCTTCAACAACGCCTTTGACATGGCCGCCGACTCGAGGGTCGACGGCAGAATCGGCTCGCTCTCGCCCAGGGTGTTGTGCCGGTCGGCGGGGGCGAATGACCAGCAGAAATCATCGAGCGATTCACCTCGGTTCAGCATTGTTTCTGCGGCCTGGGCGTTGGTGATGGCCGCTTCGATCTTGGCCCGGTTGCGTACGATTCCGGCGTCTCCCATCAGCCTAGTGACATCTGCTGGCGTGAATCGCGCCACCGTGGCAATGTCGAACCCGGCAAAGGCCGCCCGAAAGTTGTCGCGCTTACGCAAAATAGTGATCCACGAAAGACCAGCCTGGAAGCCCTCCAACGAGATCTTCTCGAACACGCTGGTCTCGCCGTGCAGGGCGTGGCCCCACTCGGTGTCGTGATAGCGCTGATAGAGATCGTCGTGTCCGCACCACGAGCAGCGGGTGATGCCATCGGTGCCGATACGCAGCCGTTCGTTCATGCTGTCATCCTGGCAGCCTCATCCGGGCCAACCCCGATTCGCGAAGCGTGATGTTCCAGCGCCCATCGCTGAGGCCGGGCAGGAGCCTCGGAACGCCATGAAAGGCCAGCCTGGCTTCGCCCCCGAACACGAAGGCATCTCCGGATTTCAGCTCGACATCGGTGTATGGCCGACCTCGGTTCTGGGTGTTGCCGAAACGGAAGATGCACGAGTCGCCGATGCTGAATGACACGACCGGGGCCTGGGATCGCTCGTCCTTATCTTGGTGAAGCCCCATGCTGGCCGTTGGGATGTACCAGTTGATGAGGGCCGTATCGGGCTGATAGTCGCCGCCGATCGACTCGGCAACCGCTCGGCGGCCAAGGTCGCCAAGCCAACTCGGGAAGGCCTTCACCGGCGAGTTGTCGGTGTCTTCGCAGCGCGATGTGTAGCGATACGGCACCCAATGCCAGCCCAAGCACAGGGTTTGCACCGACATCTGCCCGTTGCGTACCCGCACATGGCGCAGGCCGCCGGGTGGCTGCGCCCAGTGTTGGCAGGCATCGACCAGTGCGGTCTGTTCGATCGCCGTCAGCCAGTCGGGGAGATGAAACGCTCCGGGCGCGATCTCGGCGGGCGGCCGGGAGAAGAGTTCCTGCACAGCTCCCATAATGTCAGCTGATGGCCAATCTTGGCCGATAGGGTCGAGCAATGGCAGCTGCTCCCGAGGTCGACCTCATGGCGAGCCTGCATGTGCTCCTGTCGCACCCCACACGCCCGTACCATCCATTCCGATCCAGCCTCTACACACCCGCCGACCTGTACGACCGGTTCGATCCAGCCGATCCCGAGTCGTACCGCAAGTGCATGGATTGGCGAACCTTTGTCGGCTACATCGAAGTGGATGCCCACCAGCAGCCGCTGCGCCCACCGCGCTACGTGCCGGTCGGGTTGGAGGAAAAAGTCGCCCGCCGGATGCACGACCACTTCATCGTCGCCGAGCTCACCGACTTTCTTGCACGCTGCGCGCCGCCCGTGGGTCGTGGCGTCGTGGCCATCATGGGAGGCCATGATCAGCTTCGTTCGCCAACCGGACTTTACGGAGATATCGCCCGACTGGCGCAACAGCTCGCTCAGGACGGTTTCCTCATTGCCACCGGTGGCGGCCCGGGTCTTATGGAGGCGGCCAACCTGGGGGCCAGCTTGGCCCAGGCCGACACCGCGGTGCTGCATAACGCACTCGAGCGGCTCTCGGCGGCCCCGCGATATGACGACGAGAACTGGTTGAGCGCGGCGTGGCGGGTCCGAGCCGACCTGCCAGTCGAGCTGACCGCGAACCTTGGCGTGCCGACCTGGTTCTATGGGCATGAGCCGCCCAACATTTTCGCCACGCATATAGCCAAGTACTTCGAGAACAGTCTGCGGGAGGAGGGGCTGCTTGCCATAGCCACCCATGGCGTGATCTTCGCCCCCGGCAACGCCGGGACGGTGCAAGAGATTTTTCAGGACGGATGCCAGAACTACTACTCGACCTACGGCTACGCCAGCCCCATGATCCTGTTCGATGCCCACTATTGGAACCCGGCCCCCATGTCTGTAGTACCCGGCCTGCCTGTCGTCGCCGGCCTGCCTGTCGTACCCGGCCTGCCTGTCGTCGCCCATGAGGCAGCGGTTCCCGTGCGCTCGACGGTGATTCGTGCCAAACCGGTCTGGCCCCTTCTGAGCGTTCTGGCGGCCGAGCGGGGCATCGAACACCTGGTGCACCTCACGTCTTCAGCGTCGCAGGTGCGCCAGATCGTGCACGACTTCCGACCACCCAACTGAATGTCAGCGGGGCGAACTCACAGATATTCCACAGAATGCTCCCAGCAGGCGACCAGCATCTTGCACCAGACTGAGCAGTGATGACCGACAAGCAGCGAATTTTGGTAGTGGACGATGAGGCCAACATCCGCGATCTCCTCAGCATTGCGCTGCGACACGTCGGTTTCGAGGTGTCGACCGCGGCCACATGTCTGGCCGCCCAAAACCTCGTGATGAAAGAGACCCCTGATCTCGTCGTGCTCGATGTGATGCTGCCCGATGGCGACGGCATCGATCTGTGTCAGCGACTTCGGCGAGATGGCATGCGGGCCCCGGTATTGTTCCTCACCGCTCGTGACGCAACCGAAGACAAGGTGCGCGGCCTTACCGTTGGTGGAGATGATTACGTCACCAAGCCCTTCAGCCTCGAAGAATTGGTCGCCCGAGTGCGGGCCGTACTGCGACGGGTGCAAGGCGACGAAAACGCGGTCAAGACATTGTCGTTTGCCGACGTCATCCTCGATGATGACAGCCATGAAGTGCGCCGGGTCGGCCATTTGATCAACCTGTCACCGACCGAGTTCAAATTGCTGCGTTTTCTGATGAGTAACGCTGGCCGGGTGCTCTCGAAGGCGCAGATTCTCGACCATGTGTGGCAGTACGACTTCGACGGCGACGCCAACGTGGTGGAAACCTACGTGTCGTATCTGCGCAAGAAGCTTGATCCGTTCGGACCGCCGATCCTGCACACCGTGCGTGGTGTCGGCTACGTGCTGCGCCAAGCATAGGCTCGACCCTCCGTGTCGCTGCGCCGCCGCCTACTTCTCGGCATCCTGCTCATGTCCGCCGTCGGGCTCGTGGGTGTGTCTTTGGCAACCAATGAATTGCTGCGGCAGTCGCTCATCAAGCAGAAGGATTCGCAGCTCCTGACGTTGGCGTCGAGCGTGGAGCATGGCGGCTCACGGCGCCCTGGTGGGCGCACTGGGCTACCTGCGACCGCCGAAGGCCCGACCGGCTATTTCCAATCGGCCTACGCATCCGACGGAACCCCGCTGCCATCTGGTCCGCCGTCACCGTCGGACACCGGGGGAGGGTTGAAGGCGGGCTACACCGTCTCGCTGGCCAAGCTCGATACGCCGTTGACGGCCCCGGCCCAATTGGGCGGCCACTACCGCATCCTCATCCGCGAGTACCCCTCGGTTCGGGCGACCGACGGCACCGAACACGACGACGCGTTCGTCGTGTCCGGCCTCGAACTGAACGACGTCGATGAGACAGTCAACCGGCTCAAGGCGAAAGAGATGCTTGTGATCGGCATCGGCTTGGCCCTTATGGGGCTGATGACGTGGCTGCTGGTGCGTGGTGGATTGCGGCCGCTGAATGAAATGGCCAATACCGCGGACGCCATTGCCGGGGGCGACTTGAGCGCACGCGTCGGCACCACTGACGAGCGTACCGAGGTCGGCCGGCTTGGCGGAGCATTGAACACCATGCTGGGTCGCATCGAATTGGCCTTCGCGGAACGCACCAGATCCGAGGACAAACTCAGGCGCTTCGTCGCTGACGCCTCACATGAGTTGCGTACCCCTCTCACCTCGATACGGGGTTACAGCGAATTGCTTCGAGCAGGCGCCATCCCACCCGGAGATGAGACCCGGTCCGCCCTCGGTCGTATCGAGAGCGAGGCTACCCGCATGGGGGTTCTGGTCGACGATCTGCTGCTGCTGGCCCGGCTCGATCAGGGGCGGCCACTCGAACTCAATCGAATCGAGCTCGCCGACCTGGTGCATGATGCCGTCAACGACGCTCGAATTACCGACCCCGACCGCACGTGGTCGCTCGCACTACCTGACTCTGCTGTTGTCACTGGTGATGAACATCGGCTCCGCCAGGTGGTGGCCAACTTGCTGACGAATGCCCGAACGCATACGCCGCCCGGCACGTCGGTCGACGTGAGCGTCAACACCGTGGATCAGCAGATCGAATTGGTCATCGCCGATCACGGAGCCGGGGTACCACCAGGCGAAGAGGTGCGCATCTTCGAGCGTTTCGCTCGGCTCGACGGCAGCAGGCAGCGGGCCAGCGGTGGGACGGGACTGGGTCTGGCCATCGTGAACGCCATCGTGTGGACCCACGGTGGTAGCGTCGGCGTGCGAGCCACCCCCGGCGGCGGAGCCTCATTCTGGCTTCGGCTGCCGATGGCGGCGGGGTTGGAGGAGACCCCGTCGTTGCCATGGCCAGCGCCCGAACCCGCCTGAGCCGGTAGCCTTTCAGGGCCATGCCCGCCGACCCGCAAGACCTCGTGTATCTCGACCACGCCGCCACGACCCCGATGCGGGCCGAGGCAATCGCGGCCATGATGCCGTTCCTCGCTGGTCGATTCGCCAATCCGTCGGGCGCGCATCGAGCCGCTCGCGATGCCCGACTGGCCCTTGACGAAGCCCGCGATGTCGTGGCCGAGTGTCTGGGTGCTCAGCCCGGCGAGGTGGTGTTCACCGGCTGTGGCACCGAGGCCGATAATTTGGCCATCAGCGGCATCATCGGACGTCACGGTGGCCGCGCCATTACCACTTCGATTGAACATCACGCCGTGCTGCACGCTGTCGAACATGTGGGCGGCACCATCATCGGCGTCGACCACACCGGGGTGGTCGACCTGTTGGCCCTCGAAGCCGCACTCACCCCCGATACCCGTCTGGTGTCGGTGATGCTGGTCAACAACGAGGTCGGCACCATCCAGCCGATGCGCCGCATCACCCGGATGCTGTCCAAGCGGGCGCCGCAGGCCACTATTCACACCGATGCCATCCAGGCCTTGAACTGGATCGACGTCGCGGAACAGGCCAAGCACGTGCACATGATCGCGGTCAGCGCTCACAAGTTCGGTGGGCCCAAGGGCGTCGGCGCGCTGATCGTGCGAAAGGGCACCACGATAGCGCCCTTGTTGCTGGGCGGCGGGCAGGAGCGAGACCTCCGCAGCGGAACCCACAACGTGGCCGGCATCGTGGCCATGGCCGAGGCCATGCGTCTCACCGTTGCCGACCGAGCCGCCAACGTCACTCGTATCACCAAACAACGCGATCGGTTGATCGACGGACTGCTGGCCATAATTCCCGACACCACCGAGACAGTGCCACGCCAGCTCAAGATCGCGGGATCAGCACACGTGTGCTTCGACGGTATCGAGAATGAAGCCTTGCTCTTCCTACTTGATCGGGCCGGGCTGTGTGCCTCGGCCGCGTCCGCCTGTGCGTCGGGTGCGATGGATCCGAGCCACGTACTGGCCGCGATGGGCGTGCCTCGGGCTCGGGCACTGGGTGCCTTGCGGCTCAGCTTGGGTGTCGCCACTACCGATTCCGACATCGATCGGGCGCTTGCCATCATTCCGCCTGCGGTGGCGCAGCTTCGTCGGGGGGTACGGTAATGCAGGTTCTCGTCGGCATGTCCGGTGGTGTTGACTCCTCCGTTGCGGCGGCGTTACTCGTTGAACAGGGCCACGAGGTCATCGGGGTTACCCTCAAGCTCTGGGGGGGCGAGAGCGATACCGGCTGCTGCTCGGTAAGCGACGTCGACGATGCCCGACGGGTGGCCCAACAGATTGGCATCGACCATCTGGTGTTCAATTTCACCGAAGACTTCAACGCCCATGTTGTGCAGCCCTACGTCGACGCCCACACCCGGGGGCTGACCCCCAACCCCTGCATCGAGTGCAACCGTCACCTCAAGTTCGACCGCCTTCTCGAGCGGGCAGAATTGCTCGGTTTCGACGCGGTCGCTACCGGCCACCATGCACGAGTCGAAACCGATGCGGCTGGCTCGCTGCGTGTCGCCCGCGGCCACGACATGGCCAAGGATCAAAGCTACGTCGTGCACATGCTTGATCAGCGCCAACTCGCCCGCACGTTTTTCCCGGTGGGGGATCGGACCAAGAACGACGTTCGTGCCGATGCCGCTCGCCTCGGCCTGCGCACGGCCAGCAAGCCCGATAGCCAGGACGTGTGCTTCATCACCTCAACGGGTGGAAGGACGACCTTTTTGGGGGACCGTATTCCGATGCGGGCAGCCAGAGTCGTTGATACCACCGGAGCCGCGGTCGGCCATGTCGATGCCATCGAGATGATCACGATCGGTCAGCGAAAGGGGCTGGGCTTGGTTGGCGGCGGTGACCCGTTGTACG
>JAYTVF010000021.1:0-2655 GCA_043744155.1 Acidimicrobiia bacterium
CAGACATCGCGGGTGAAACGGTGATCGTTACCGGCAATCAAGATGGTGGGGTACGCCGATACAACCTGGCCACAGGTCAGCCTGAAGGCGAGGTCATCCTTGCGGGGCATGTGCTGCGCGTTGTGGTCGCCGTTGGCAGCGACGTGGTCATTTCCCTCAGTGGCCCTCTCGCGCGCCTGACCATCCGCCCAACGGGGTAGCGACCGGGGAGCAGCATTTCGCTCGGGCGGCGGCAACGCTGCACATCCCTCCCCCACCGTTGGAGCCTTCGTCTCTCTCGCCGTCGAACACTGCCGACGCACCGAACCGCCTCCGCCGAGTCGGCCATAATAATACCGATGACCACAACGCCGACCCCCATCCGCTACGGCATCATCGGTACGGGGATGATGGGGTTGGAGCATGTTCGTAACCTGCAAGCTCTGGGTGGCACGGTTGTCACCGCAATCTGTGACGACAACGCCAAGTCGTTGCGTGACGGCGTCGAAGCAACGACGCCCGACATCGCCACGTTCACGAGCTACCAGGCGCTCATCGACAGCGGGGTTTGCGATGCCGTCGTCGTGGCCACGCCGAATCACACCCATATCGATGTTATGCGAGCGGTGCTGGCCTCAGACCTGCATGTCTTGATCGAGAAGCCACTGTGTACCACCGTGGCCGACTGCCTCGAACTGATCGAACTTGAAACACGACGGCCGGCCGGAGCGGTCACGTGGGTCGGGCTCGAGTACCGATACATGCCGCCGGTAGCCGATCTCGTCTCGCTGGTACACAAGGGCGAAGTCGGTCGACCGCTCATGGTTTCGATCCGAGAGCATCGCTACCCCTTCCTGGTGAAGGTCGACAACTGGAACCGATTCAGTGCGAATACGGGTGGCACGCTGGTGGAAAAGACCTGCCACTTCTTCGACCTGATGAACCTCATCCTGCAAGAGCGCCCGAAAAGGGTGATGGCATCAGGAGCGCAAGACGTGAACCATCTCGATGAGGTCTACGACGGGCGTCAGTCCGACATTGTCGACAACGCCTACGTGATCATCGACTACCCAAGCGGGGCCCGAGCCATGCTCGATCTGTGCATGTTTGCCGAAGCGACCAACAATCAGGAGGAGATCTCGGTGGTCGGCGACCGGGGCAAGGTCGAGGCGCTGATACCCGAGAACGTGATTCGGGTCGGCCGCCGAGGCCAGCACTGGATCGGTTCAGTCGAGTCCCGTTCGGTGAAGGATGACTCGATCGGGCACGAAGGTTTTCATCACGGCTCGAGCTACGTCGAGCACGCTCGCTTCCTCGACTGCATCCGCACCGGCGCCCAGCCTGATGTGACCCTGCACGACGGTCTCTGGTCGGTTGCCATGGGTGTCGCTGCGCACCGATCCATTGAACTCGGTCGCCCGATTGCGCTGGCAGAGGTCATCGACGGATGAGGCCAACCGTAGAGGTTGCCTGGTTCAGCGCGTTGTGTGACGACGACTATGAGTTCTTGGGTGTACCCGACCCGGCGTTGGCCATCAGCTATGCCCACTGCCGAGACATCGTGCTGGCCGCCGACCGGAACGGATTCGACAGCGTGCTGCTGCCGTCGGGCTATCAACTCGGCATCGACCCGACCGTGTTCGCTGCCGCTATGGCACCCCAAACCCGGCTGCGGATGCTGTTGGCGGTGCGCTGCGGCGAACTGGCCGTACCCCAATTGGCCCGACAACTCGCCACGCTTGATGCCTTGCTCGATACACGGCTCGACATCAACATCATCTCGAGCGATGTGCCCGGCGAGTCGATGGACAGCGAAGCTCGCTACCGCCGGACGACTGAAATCGTTGGTGCATTGCGCGAACTGCTGGCCGGTCGGAGCATCGATGTTCGGGGTGAGTTCTTCACGCAACGTATCGACCCGCCGCGGGTCGCCAGCGGCCGGACACCGCTGATCTACTTCGGTGGGCTGTCTTCGCCGGCGAGAGACTGTGCCGCTGCTATCGCCGACGTCTATCTGATGTGGCCCGATACCACTGCCGCGGTTCGCACCGTCAAGGCCGACCTCGACAATCGAGCCGCGAGGGTGGGCCGCACCCTTCGGTACGGCTGGCGGTCACATGTGATCGTTCGCGAAACCGAGGGCGAAGCCCGCGCCGCAGCACGGGCGCTGGTATCCAAGCTTGACGACGCAGCCGGCAGCGCCATTCGGACTCGTTCGCTCGACGCTGGATCCTCCGGTGTCGCCCGGCAAGCCGCGTTGCGTGACGAGGCCGACTGCGAGGGATATGTCGAGCGTCATCTGTGGACGGGCATCGGCCGGGCCCGTTCGGGAGCCGGCGCCGCTATTGTGGGCGATCCGGATCAGGTGTTAGCCAAGATCCACGAATTGATCGACGCCGGGGTTGAGGCGTTCATCCTGTCCGGCTACCCGCACCAGGCCGAATGCGACCTGTTCGCTGCTCATGTGTTGGGCCACCTCACCCACGCCCCGCTCGAGGTGACCCTCGCGCCACGAGCGAGGCTCTGACCTGCGTTTCGCCTCGACGCGCTCCCACAGCAGGCGCAGCCAACGCATCAACACACGCCTCAGGGCGGCGACCGAACCGGACGGCTCGACCGAACCGGTGGGGGCTCGACCGAACCGGACGGCTCGACCGAACCGGTGGGGGCTCGACC
>JAYTVF010000022.1:0-2653 GCA_043744155.1 Acidimicrobiia bacterium
AGAGCGGCTGGGTCGCTGGGTGCAGCACTCTGCGGAAATCCCCGGGCGAAATCGACCAACGGATGCACGCCAGCGCTCGCGGGCAGGGTCGGTGGCACATCGTCGGGTTCATACATAGCCGAGAACCTCCCGGCTGCGCTATAGGGCGGATGCGGCCGTAGGTAGCTGGCGTGGGCGAACCACGGATCGCTCCTCTGGCCGATCCAAGCGAGCAGTTCGTCGGTCATGAACGCGGTCAGACTGAGGTCGGCTGGCCGATCGGACTCGGTAGCGACGGCGTCATAGCCACTCAGATGAGCCAACGAGACACCCATGGTTGCCAGCCAATCCGTCCATGCGGAAACGTTGTCGGAAAGATCCAAGACGTGATCAAAGCCGGGCAGAACCCCCTCATAGTCGTCGAGGCGAGGATCATCAGGGCCAGTGCTGAGGCGAGGATCGAACGCAACATCGGTGTAGCCGAAGAGCGCGGGGGAGTAGCCAGCCTTTGCTATCTCAAGCGCGATATTCGTGAGAGTCGGGTCGAGCGGCGTGCCGTTGCCGACCACCCGGTTCGTCATTTGATAGGTGCCGGTGTACAGCGCGGCGCGGCCAGGGCCGCACGGAGCAGCCTGGCTGTAGTGGTTCGCCAACCGAACACCCTGATCAGCGAGAGCATCCAGATGAGGAGTTTTCACAATCGGGTGACCGGCGACCGACAGGCAGTCTCCCCGAAACTGATCAAGGGTCACCAACAACACGTTCTGGACCGGACTCTGGCGCATCCGACGGACGGTAGCCGACCAGGGGAGAGAGGCCAGGGTGCGGAGCGGTACTATGAGAGCAGTGTCCGATTCCCCGATCCTTCGCACCTTGCCCACCCACCTCTACAGCGATCCGGCCCAGTACGCCGTTGAGCAGCGGGAGGTCTTCGGTAAGGAATGGGTGCTCGTCGGTTATGACTTTGAACTGCTCGACAGCGGCGACTACATCACCGAGGAAGTCGGCGGGCAGTTGGTGGTCGTCTGGCGTTCGCCTGAGGGTGGGTTAGTAGGGTTCTTAAATGTGTGCCCGCATCGGGCGGGCCCGATTATGTGGGCTGGTCCTGGTTGTCAGGCCAATCTGGTGTGCCGGTACCACGGGTGGGCCTTTCAACCCGACGGTCAGCTTCGAGCTACCCCGGGATTCGGCGCAGAGATGCCTGCGGGGGTTGGTCTGCAGATGGTGCGGGTCGAGTCGTGGCGGGGCATGGTCTTTGTCTGTCTATCGCCAGAGACCGATCCACTCGCTCAGTATCTGGGCGAATTTCCGTCGGTTTGCGTTGACTACCCGATGGAGCAGTATCGATTTCACTCCCGTACCGTGCGCACCATGTCGGTGAACTGGAAGACCTATTCCGACAATTTCCTCGAGGGTTATCACGTTCCCTACATCCACTTGGGTATGTCACGAGATGTTCAGTCGAAAGATTATGAGGTCATCACCAATGCCGATCGACGGTGGAATGTACACATCGCTCGACCACGCAATGCCGAATCTCTCTGGAACGGGGTGTGGGTATATTTCTATCCGAACTTCTCTATGGACATCTTTCCAGGTGGGCTCTCGGTGGAACGTTGGCTTCCACGCGGGCCCGGGAAGACAGATCTGATCTTTGAATACTTCTTCAATACCGACGCACCCAATGTTGACGAGATCGTAAAGACCTCCGAAGAGGTCGCCGACGAGGATGCGAGAGTTGCCGAGCATGTGCAACGTGCTCTTGACAGCGGGGCATTCAAGGAGGGCTATCTCAGTCCGCGCCATGAGAACGCCGTGGCGATCTTCCACGACACCATTCGCGACATCATGGCGGTGGGCGGCCCGGCCAAGCGCACCTCACTCGACCGCTGATCAAGGGTTTGCTACAGCCACCCCGGCGGTGGCAGCAGGGCGACATCGCTGGCATGTGGTGCGGCCCATCCAGGGCCTGCTTGGCGCCGCACGCAGACCAGTGAAGAGGTGGCGAGGTACAACAGACCGTCGGGCGTCGAGATTGCGCCCCCTGTGCTCGGGCGTGCCGAGCCGGTGCGAACTACCGCCTTTTTGTAGCCGGTTTTCAAGTCGATCACCACGATGTTGTCGTCGTCGAAGATATGGAAGTCATCGACCACTATTTCGGCCGTGTCCTCGTAGATCGCAGGTTGCCATCGAGGCCGAACGTCGTTGTGCCAGAGCTCGGTCAATCCGCCGTCGTCTTCGCACCGAAAGGCGATCATCCCGCCGTTACGGCTGTCGCTGGTCACCAGAATGTTGTTCATCGGAGCAAAGGTGGGGCTTCCAGACACCCAACTATCGAACACAGCGAATGGCGTGATGATCGTGTGATCGTTGCTACTGGTGAGCGAAATGCGATGCAGGCGATGCGGGGTGGTGAAAGACTCCTCGGCCCGTCTCGTAGACGCGGCTGATCCGACCGGATTTGATCCGATGAGGTCGCGAATGTCGTGGGTGTCGGCGTTGTCGTGAGCCCAGACATATCGACCGCTTATCGTAATATCCGAAGCAACGCCGAACTCCGCGTTGGCAATGCGGTATCGGGCGGTCCACGACATATCTCGTGATACGCCACCGCGGCGGTATCGGAATCGGAAGATCGATTGGTCCCCGGGTATGTACAGCGCGTTGCCATCGG
>JAYTVF010000023.1:0-8789 GCA_043744155.1 Acidimicrobiia bacterium
GCTGCTCAGCTGGCAACGGCTCAAGCGCAGTACCGCTCGCTGTCGGACCGTCGACTCTCGTTGGCGGTCGACAAGGACCTGAAGAAAGGCGAAGCTGAACTGATCGCGTCAGCGTCGCCTTCGCTTGCGCCGATTTCACCGAAGCCAGCACGTAGCGCTGCCCTCGCCGCGGTGATGGGCCTACTTGCGGTGTCTGGCGCCGTCTTGTTGAAGGATCGGTTGGATACTCGCCTGCGTTCGCGTGAGGATGCCGAGGAGACCAGCGGGTTTGCGACGCTCGCCGAAATCCCGTTCGACCGCGCCGCCGATAAGGGTGAGCTTCGCGTCGCTGCCGAAGAGGATCCAAACGGGGTGGTGGCCGAATCCGTTCGGTCACTTCGCGTCTCGTTGCGCTTTCTCGGTCTTGAATCTCCGGTACGAGTGATTCTGGTCACCAGCGCCATGCCCGGGGACGGCAAGTCAACGATTTCGGCCAACCTTGCCCATTCATATGCCGAGAGCGACGCGCGCACCTTGCTTGTTTCGGCTGACCTTCGCAGACCGCGAGTCGAGAAACTCTCGGCGCTCTCATCCGAGCACGGCCTCGTTGAACTCTTCGACGAAATGGCCTCGGCACGAGAACAGGTTCGGCCTGAGCGCGGCAGTCGAACAAAGCCCGATCGGGTACTCATCGGGGCGGCCGCCATCATGAGCTATTGCCACAACGATGTGCACAATTTGTGGGTGCTTCCTGCCGGACAGCGGGTGGCGAACCCGGTGGAGATTCTCGGTTCCGCCGTTGCCAAGGAGTTCTTCGCTCGCGCCGCGCAAGATTTTGACGTCGTAATTGTCGACTCACCTCCGGTGCTCGCCGTTGCCGACGCCGTGGTGTTGTCTCAGTTCGTTGACGGAGTCGTTCTGGTGACGTCGCTTGGCAAGACACCGCGCCCGGCGCTTGGCAGAGCCGTTGAGGTGCTGCGCAACGGTCAGGCCAACGTGCTTGGGCTTGTGCTCAACAGGGTCGGTGGATCGAGCGGCTACGGCTACGGTTACGGCGGCGGCTATGGGCAAAAGTACGCGTACGGCACGACTGAGCGCCCGACCGGCCTCGGAGCCGTGACGGCGTTCGCTCGACGACTGGCGGATCGAGGCCGAAGCGGGCCGGGCTCGGACCGCCGGGCCGCCTGATCACAGGCTCGGCGGGCCCTCAGCGGGTAAGGCCGAGCGCCGTCGAGCTCCCAACGGCGTTCGATGTAGCGATCAAGTGGAACATCTGGCCTTCCGGCCCATAGACAAATCTTGCCACTCTCCGTACGTTCAAGGGCACACGTAGTTGCGGAACGGGTGGAGCGGGAATGCGGCGGATATCAACACTTTTCATGGTTTTAGCGATAGGCGCGCTTGGGGTGATGTCGCCCCAGGGGCGGGCGTACGCCGACGAACCGGACGAACTGCCGGGTGCCCTGCCCGTAAAGGACGCGCTTGCCAAACTCGGCAAGCGCGCCGAAGAAGTGGCCCACGCTCACGGCGGCACCGAGGCCGAATGGAAGGCGCAGATCAACGACAAGTCGGTCTGGATCGATCGCAAGGGCGCGTTGTTCTACAAAGATCCCGCCCCGGAAAAGGCCAGCCTGGCCGCACCAGCAGCGGTAGCCGCAACCTCGGCGTATCCCTATGCTCAGACGTTCCTGCTGCACAGCAACCCGACGTCGACTCGCAAGCTGTATCTCGACTTCGACGGCCATGTCGCGACTGGCACGTCTTGGTCATCGAGCACCCTTACCGGAACGGCGTTCAGTATCGATGCCGACCTGACTACCTTCTCAAACACCGAGCAGGACGTCATCCAGCAGGCATGGCAACACGTGTCGGAGGATTACGCCCCGTTCAACATCGATGTCACCACGCAAGATCCCGGTGCGGCTGGCCTGACCCAGACCAGCACGGCCGACCATGCGTTCGGCAGCCGAGTGGTCATCACCGGTGCCGCTTCGGTCTATACCGCCCTTTGCGGCAGCTGCGGCGGTATTGCCTACATCAACGGGATTGGCAAGGATCAACAACAGCCGGCTTGGGTCTTTACCAATGGAGTCGGCTTCGATGCCAAGAGCATCGCGGAAGCGGCCTCGCATGAGGCTGGCCACAACCTCGGCCTGCGCCACGACGGCACCCCAACACTGGGGTACTACGAGGGGCAGGGATCATGGGCGCCGATCATGGGAGTCGGCTACTACCGTCCGGTCACTCAGTGGAGCCAGGGCGAGTACACCGGCGCCAACAACGTCGAGGACGATCTGGCCATCATCGCGGCCCACGACGTGCCGCTAGGGGGCGATGATTTCGGTTCGTTGGCCGCCCCATCAAACGCGGGCCCGTCGCCCGTCAAGATCGCCGGCATCATCTCCACCCGATCTGATCAAGATGGCTTCCAGTTCTCGTCTGGGGCGGGAGCCGTCACGTTCTCGGCGACCCCCGCTGCAGTAGGTGCTGACCTGGACATCGGTCTCTCACTGGTGAATGCGGCAGGCACGGTCGTCGCCTCGGCCAACCCCGCGGTTGCCACCCTCGATGCCAACTCGGCGAGTGGGCTGAACGCGACGATCACTGCCACCGTTCCAGCCGGTATCTACCGAGTAGTCGTCGACGGGCTCGGGTCCGGAACTGCGGCGGCGACCGGCTATTCCGACTACGGCAGTCTGGGCAGATACACCCTGTCGGGAACCTACCCGACGAGTGCCACGAACCAAGCGCCCGTTGCCGTCGCGACCGTGAATCTCGCCAGCGGTTCGGCACCCCTGGCGGTGACGTTCTCCGCCGCGAGATCAACGGACGTGGACGGCGTTATTGCTTCGTACGCATGGTCGTTCAGCGGTGGCGGCACCGCGGTCGGTGCAACGGCGACCAGGACCTACACGAGTGCCGGATCGTTTTCGGCCACCGTGACGGTCACCGACGACAAGGGTGCGATGTCGACGGCGACCGTGTCGGTGACAGTGTCGGCCGCCGGAACCGCGACAACGATCATCAGCGGCGTCGCGGTCGCACCGCTCGCCGATGCCGTTGCTGCGACCCGTCTATTCCAGCTCGCGGTACCTGTTGGCGCCGACCGGCTTGATGTTGTGACGAGTGGTGGTGTCGGCAACCTCGACTTGTTCGTGAAGGCTGGCGTCGTGCCCACAACGGCGGTGTTTGACTGCTCATCGGTCATTCTCACCAGCGCCGAGACGTGCACGATCTTTCGTCCGACGCCGGGCACGTATTACATCATGACCAAGGCAACTGCGGCCTTCTCGGGGGTCACACTGGTTGCCACCGCAACGATATTTCCCGCCTTGATAAGTGGCGTAGCCCGAACAGGGTTGGCCTCCGTGACGGCGGGCGCAAAGCAGTACTTCAAAATGATCGTGCCAGCTGGCAAGACGTCACTCACCATCGCCATGAGCGGCGGGAGCGGTGACGGTGACCTGTACGTGCGCCCCGTCGACGTGCCGTCCCTCTCGACCTACGCCTGCCGACCGTATACGGGCACGAACAATGAAACCTGCACCGTCACCAACCCGGCGACCGGAACGTGGTACGTCATGATCGACACCTATCAACCGTTCAGCGGTGTCAGCCTGGTCGGTACCCTCGCATAGTCGAGCACGGACTGTTTTGAGACTATCGATACACTAGGATGAGAAAGTATGCCTATCCAGTCTCCGACCAACGTCGATCTCATGCAATGGGATGTCGTTAACTGGTCGGTAGCATTGCCCTTCTGGGATTCTCAGGTCGATTGGCCCAATACCCATCGAGCGTTGGAGTTGGGCGGTCGAGAGGGTGGCCTGTCGCTGTGGTTGGCCCATCGTGGCGTGGCAGTGGTCTGCTCGGACGTGGAGAATGCGGCGGCCACGGCGGGTCCGTGCCATCGCTCGTTCGGGGTTGAATCCCGGGTCACCTATGAAGATGTCGATGCCACAGCGATACCCTATGAAAACGAGTTCGACGTGATCGTGTTCAAGTCGATCATCGGCGGTATCGGCCGCGGCGGAAATCGGCAGGCCCAGCAGGCGGTATTCGACGCGAGCTACAAAGCCCTTCGGCCCGGCGGAATCCTTCTTTTCGCGGAGAATGTGGCCGCCTCGCCAGTGCATCGCTTCTTTCGGCGCCGCTTCGTAAGTTGGGGCGATTATTGGCGCTACGCCACGGTCTTGGAGATGTCCGACTTTCTCAAAATGTATACAAGTGTTGAGCTCAAGACAACGGGTGTGCTCGGCGCGTTCGGCCGTACCGAGGGACAGCGACGATTGCTTGGTCATCTGGATCAAGCCCTGGTGAATCACCTCGTTCCGAACGATTGGCGTTACGTCGCATATGGCTCTGCCAGAAAGGGAGACGGATCATATTGACGCGCGCCGTAGATTTCAATTGCTTCAGCGGCACTTGAGGATTGTTTGATCTTCGAGGTAATGTATCGTTGCGACTGTGACACTGCCATAGGAGGAAACCGGCCGAATGATAATTTCCGCTGGAGAAGGAACCTTGAATCGAGCTAGTTCTTGTTGGGCGGTTGGCGATTACCGCCGACTTCTGCTCGATATCGTCCCACCCGGCTACGAATTCGCCACGATGGCAGACTTTGGGGCGGGGAGGCGTCACATCTCTAGTTGTCACGATTCGGGTTTCGAATCGTTCGACGCCGTCGAAATGGCAGAAGTCGATCCTGAACTCCACACCTATGAATCTCGGTTGTGCACGCGATGGGCTACAGCGTGAACGCGGGCGGGGAATGGCATCTCGGTCACCCGCTCGATCAACCGGCCTTCAGTGGGGGCACTGCCATGCCACTCCTCACTCATCCGATCTGGTTGGCGCTCGATTCAGTGACCTCACCCTCTGACGTCTTGGTGGCCGACGAAGCCCTCACCGCTCAGGATCTCGATGGCGATCTCGCTTGTACATGTCGTCCTTACGCCGCGGCGAAGTCATCGGCATGTGCCGGAGCAATGGTTTAACATATGTTCGGACGATCGGAGCGAGAACGAGATGGAAACGACCGAGGACGTGTCCTACTGCTCACCCAGTATTTCCCACCGGAAATAGGAGCACCACAGACTCGGCTGGCCAACGTCACAAGAGAGCTAGTGCGCCTCGGATACACGGTTCGCGTTGTGACGGCTATGCCGAATTATCCAACGGGCAAGGTGTTTCGCCACTATCGCTTTCGTGTGAGATATAGCGAGACCATCGAGGGCGCAACCGTAAGCCGAACGCCAATCTACCCGGCTTTGGGAGTCGGACTGCGGCGCCTCTTTAGCTACACTTCCTTTACCCTTACTTGTACCTTCGCTCTTGCCGCGAGCCCAAAGCCCAGCTTTCTCCTTGTCGAGTCGCCCCCACTGTTTCTGGCAGTACCTGGTTTTGCCTACGCTCGATTTCGCCGGGTGCCCTGTGTGGTCAATGTCGCCGACCTTTGGCCCGATGCTGCCGTTGCAGTCGGCGCGCTAACACCGGGACGGGCACTGAGATTCTCACTTTGGTTGGAGCAGTGGGTTTACCGTCATGCCAGCATTGTAACGACGGTGACGGACGAGGTTGCGGTCGAGCTTGAGCGTAAGGGCGTGCCAAGGTCCAAAATTCTTTTGCTGCCCAATGGCGTCGATACAGAAATGTTCTCACCTCGCCCCGCCCGTCATGAGGTTCGTAGCAGGTTGGCTATTCCGGTAGGACGCCTGCTCATTTACGCTGGCACAATGGGGATGGTGCACGGCCTCGAACCCCTGGTACGGGCGATGGGGTCGGTGCAACCTGGCGTTACACTCCTCTTGCTTGGCAACGGGACCGATCGTCCTCGTTTGGAAGCCCTTGTCGCCGAACTCTGCCTCACCAATGTCATCTTTCGCGACCCGATTCCTGCTCGGGACCTATCCGAACTCTTGTCTACTGCCACCATTGGCGTGGTTACTGCTGCGGAGATTTCATTGAACGCTCATTCCCGCCCGGCGAAGCTGTTCCCGTTGTTTGCTGCTGGCCTGCCAGTACTGCACGCTGGCCCAGGGATGGGTGCGGTTGCTACGAAACGGGCCGGCGCAGGTTTGGCCGTCCACAACGACGTCACTTCGATCGCGGCGGCCATTGCAGAGATGCTGTCTGATGAAGCGAGGCTGGCTGTCTGGGGCACAGGAGGCCGAACCTTTGTCGATCCAGACTGGTCCTGGCAGGTCATCGTCGAACGGTGGATCCAGGAAGTTCGCCGTCATCTCGAAGTTCACGAAGGCGTTCGTCCATGAACGACAGCGTGACGGTTCTGGTCACCGGCGTTGGTGCTCCCGGGACGATGGGTACCTTGCATTGCCTTCGCCAGAACTTTGACGGCCAGCTGGTGCGCGTCGTCGGTACGGACATGTCTTCTCGAGCGCTTGGCCGTCACCAGGTTGAGTCGTTCACGGAGATGCCCGGCCCGTCCGATCCAGACTACGCCGAACGCTTGCTCACGTTCGCGCTCAACGAACGTGTCGAGGTCGTGCTCCCTCAAACTACACGGGAGGTGGCCTTCTTGGCTGCCAACGCGTCAATCTTTCTCGAGCGAGGCATCCGAGTGGCTGTATCCTCGGCGTCGTCGATTCAGAAGGCGAACGATAAACTGGCCACACTCACTGCATTCACGGCTGCGGGCCTTCCTACGCCAGAGTACACCGGCGTCAGCACCGCCGAAGAGATGTCAGACGCCATCAAGAGGATGGGCTTTCCCGATCGACCGGTCGTGATCAAGCCAGCGGTGTCCAACGGATCCCGCGGCTTTCGCGTTGTACGCTCGAACAAGCAGTCGGTTTCGGACTTCCTGACACAGAAGCCAGATTCGACCGACATTTCGTTTGATCAACTCATGACCATCTTCGTCTCAGGTGAACCGATGCCGGAATTCGTGGTCTGTGAGTATCTTCCTGGCGATGAGTACAGCGTCGATTGCTTTCGCGGATCCGTCGCAATCGCGGTGCCGCGCCGTCGCTCGGTGACCAGGTCTGGGATTAGTTTCGTCACCGAGCTCGTCGATGACGAGGATCTCATTGGGCAGTCGATCGGCGGGGCTGAGGTGCTCGGGCTTGAGGGTGCATTCGGATTCCAGTTCAAACGAGATGTGCACGGTCGGCCCCGGTTGCTTGAATGCAACCCGCGGGTGCAAGGCACCATGGTTGCGGCCTGCTTCGGTGGGGCAAACGTGATCTGGATGGCCATGAGAAATGCACTTGGAATGCCGAACGTCGCATGCCCGACAATCAATTGGGGGATTGGCTTTTATCGTTACTGGGGAGGAGTCGCGATTGCTGATGGCCAGCCGCTTGCGGCTGTGAGCTGGTTCTGATGGATCGAGATGCGATAGTGGCAAGATCCGACTATGGCGCCGTGGTGTTCGACCTCGATGACACTCTCTATCCCGAGAGCGAGTATTTGGCATCCGCTGATCTGCGTATCGCGAATCATCTCGCCGCAACTCGGGGCTTGGACGCGGATGTCGTGCGCTCATCGTTGTCGAGACATCGGGCCAGTGGTCGCCGCCGAGGCCTCTTCGACGTCATCCGAAACGAGTTCGATCTCGAGGACGAGGTCATTGCGGAGATGCTCCACATCCTTCGCACGGTCGACGCGCCGTTGGTGCTCTTTGCGTGGGTTCGCGCCGCAATCGAGGACCTTCTCCGACGAAGAATCCAAATCTTTATCCTTACCAACGGTCATGTGGGACAGCAGCAGAACAAGGTCGCCCTTTTAGGAATCGATGTTGATTATCCGGCCATCACCTGCGTGTTCGCAAACGATCATGAACCAAAGCCTGACCCGGCGGGACTTCGGTTCATTGCGTCACAAGCTGGTCTTGACGCTGGCGATGTTCTATTTGTGGGCGATGGCGAGACAGACCGTTGCTCGGCCGAACGAGCAGGTTGTGACTTCATGCATGCGGCATCGGTAGCCGTCGAAGCGCTCCGCTCGGGTACCTTCCCGTGGTCGGGCGGTGTTCTCTGATGATTGCCCGTCCTCTCCTATCTCGCACGACCAATACAATCAGGGAGCCGCTGTGAACGGAACCACCGAGTCAAGGACATTGCGACAGAAGTTGGCACGCCCAAGAACTGCATTTCAGACTGGCCTGACGCTTGTCGGGGCCCGCATGACCTCGTCGCAGATTAGGGTGTTGAACGCTTGTCTCAACTATTTAGAAACGGGCCGTTGGCTGAAGAGCCATGGCTTCGATGGCTTTCCTCGTTACGGCACTCGAGAAGACCTTCATCGGGCGCTGGCACTCCCCGTTCGCGATCAAAGAGTGCTGTACCTGGAGTTCGGAGTATTCCAAGGCGCATCTCTCCTGCTTTGGTCGGCGCTTCTTAGAAACTCTGACTCGAAGCTACACGGATTCGACAGCTTCGAGGGCCTACCGGAGGACTGGGATGGGCAACGCCAACGCGCCACCTTCTCGACAGCTGGCAACATGCCACATTTCGAGGATGCCCGTGTGGCTTTGCATAAGGGCTGGTTCGACGAGACGCTACAAAAGTTTGAGGTTCCGAACCATGAGGTGCTGATAGCACATCTTGATGCTGACCTCTATTCTTCGACGGCTCTCGTCTTGAAATTCCTTGCACCAGCGATGCAGCCGGGAACGATCCTCATTTTCGACGAGTTCTGTGATCGGTATCATGAGCAGCGGGCATTTGATGAGTTTAGGAAATCACACGGAACCAGCTTTGAGTGCGTTGGGGCAACAAGAAATCTGGAACATGTTGCTATGCGTGTGTGTGGCCAGAAAATAGACTAGAGCCAGACGTGACCTAGAC
>JAYTVF010000024.1:0-8723 GCA_043744155.1 Acidimicrobiia bacterium
TATCTGGCCGAACTGGCTGATGTCTGTGAGGAGGCCGGGGATTTGGTTGGTGCGCTTCAGGCGTCGCGAGCCCATTTTCAGTCTCACGTACGTGCTCAGAGGGCCGACAGCGCACGACGTTTTCGCTCTATCGAGTTAGCCGGCCAGATGGAGGATGAGCGTCGCCGAAGTAAGCAACTGGTCGCGGGTCAAGCGCGGCTCGAAGAAAGTGTGTCACGAGCACGAGCCGAACTGCAGGCCGCCGAGCACCAACTTGAACTCGAACGATCTCGCCGTTCGTTGGTCGAGTTGCGTACGAACCGTCAGCCCGGTGTGGAAACGCTGACCGGGTTGCCAGACCTCGCGGCCATTGCGGGCCAGATCCGGGCACTCCTCGACGCCTGCGAGCCTGCCGCGGTTGTCGTCATCACCATCGACGACGAGCGCGTTGTAGCACCGCTGCCCGATGCTCGGCAGCGGCTTATTCAGGAGATTTCGGCAAGAACCTTGGCCTTCGTACAGCAGATCGATGGTGCCATTGCTGGTTCACTCGGCACCGAGGATCTGGTAGTCGTGCTGCCGATAAAGACCAGCGTGGATGCCCTGATGACCTTGCTGGCTCGGCTGCATGCCAGCCTGGCCAGCCCACTCAATGAGGGCCGCCCCATGGCCATCGCCGTGCAGTGTGGCGTGGCGCTCGCTCCCGAGCATGGCAGCCGACCCAACGGCCTGCTCTCCCGGGCGCGTCTGGCGGCACAAGCGTCTCGACATTCTCGCCCCCAGGGGCCCGTCGTGGCGCTGTTCACCCAAGAGGTCGAGGAGCGACAGCAGCTGCGGAACTTCGTGAGGGAGAATCTTCCTCGGGCGATGGCCGAGAACCGGATCAGCGTCTTCTATCAGCCGATCATCGACGCTAGGACAGGCTTTCCGGCGCAGGCTGAAGCGCTCGTACGTTGGTTGGATCCGAAGCGTGGCTTCATCAGCCCCGCCGATTTCATCCCCTTGGCCGAGGAAACCGGCCACGTCGTCGAACTCGGTGGGTATGTCCTCAAACAAGCCTGTTGCGAAGCAGCCAGCTGGAAACCGCGGCCCGGACAGGTGGCACCGACGGTGGCGGTGAACGTTTCGGCCGCGCAACTGACCGATCGAATCCTTATCTCCCAGGTTGAGGCAGCCTTGCTGGTGAGCGGCCTTCCTCCTGAGCGGCTGGCCCTTGAGTTGACGGAAACCGCGCTCGCGATTGCAGGAGAAGGGATTCCGGTGCTGGTTGCCCTGCGCGAGCGGGGCATCACCGTGAAGATCGACGATTTCGGCACCGGCTACTCGAGCTTCAGCTATCTCACCCGATTCCCGGTCGACTGTGTGAAGATCGACAAGAGCTTCGTAGATCGGGTCGCACACGGCGCCGACGACGCTGCCATCACCGCGGCGATCATTTCGATGGCGCACGCGCTGCGGCTCGAGGTGGTGGCCGAAGGTGTCGAGATGGCCGAGCAAGCGGCGTTGCTCGTCGCTCAGGGCTGCGACAGTCTGCAGGGCTATTTGTTCTCGCGTCCGTTGTCGGCCGACGCCTTTCGGGTATGGCTCGACACGAGCCAGCCGCCCGAGGGCCATGTCGCTGGTCTTTCGACCCGTCTCGAACCGCACTCTGTCGGGTAACCTGACGAGTCACATGGTCGTTTCCTCCTTGCCTTCCTCCGACATTTCCTTGCCTCGCACGTGAGCGCCTATCACGTTGAGTTGGCGGTACCGGGAAACCACTTGATGGTGGCTCTGCTCGGCTACCGAGATGCTCATCTTCGACAGATCGAGCAAGCCTTTCCTGAGAACAAGATCGTTGTGCGAGGAAACCAGATCGTTATCGACGGTATAGAGGCCGACCGCATCGGCGAACTCTTCCGTGAACTGGTCCTTTTGCTGCAAAGCGGCCAAGGTCTCGACCAGCCGACACTCGGACGCTCGATCACCATGGTGCGTGATGCCGAGCGGCCATCGGCGGTGCTCAGCGATGAAGTGCTGCGAGGCGCAAAGGGTCGAACGATTCGACCCAAGACCAGTGGCCAGAAGAAATACGTCGACGCCATCCGCTCGAACGTCATCACCTTTGGTGTCGGTCCGGCGGGCACGGGAAAGAGTTGGCTGGCTGTCGCAACCGCAGTACAGGCCCTACAGGCAAAGCAGGTCGCCAAGATCATCCTCACTCGCCCGGCCGTCGAAGCGGGCGAGCGTCTCGGATTCTTGCCCGGTGACCTGATGGCCAAGGTCGACCCGTATCTGCGCCCGCTTTATGACGCGCTGCAAGACATGCTCGAGGCCGAAGGCGTGGCCAAACTGATGGAGCAGGGCAAGATCGAGGTCGCACCACTGGCGTTTATGCGCGGTCGCACCCTCAACAACAGCTTCATCATCTTGGACGAGGCGCAGAACACCACGCCCGAGCAGATGAAGATGTTTCTCACCCGCATTGGCTTCAACTCCAAGGTCGTAGTGACTGGTGACGTGACCCAGGTCGACATAGCCGGCGGCCGCAGCGGTCTCCACGGGCTTGAGCGCATCCTCACCGGCATCGAAGGTCTGGCGTTTGTGCATCTCACCGTCGCCGACGTGGTGCGTCACAAGATCGTCGCTGACATCGTGGCCGCCTATGAACGGGTTGCCCAGCATGCCTGATACCAACCGTCCGCGCGTCGCCGGCAATCGCAAAATTGGCGGTGACGGCGAGCCTGAAGTGTTTGTCGCCGACGAGCAGACCGTCTCGGTCGATGTCGCTCGCTGGGCCGACCTAGCTCGCGAGGTGTTGGCGGCCGAAGGTATTCGTGGAAACACTGAGCTGAGTCTGCTCTTTATCGATGAGGCAGCGATGACCGAATTGAACCTCGAGTTCATGGGTGTGAACGGTCCCACTGATGTGTTGGCTTTCCCGATCGATGCCGAAGCCGACCTCGGGTCGGTGCCGTCACCAACGAGCCTTGGCCCAGACCGCTCGCCGGTTGACCTTGATGACATCCCGCTGCTGCTCGGCGACGTGGTGATTTGCCCCGCTGTGGCCAACCGTCAGGCGCCTGCGCACGCCGGTTCCATCGATGACGAGATGGCACTCTTAGTGGTGCACGGGCTGCTACACGTGCTTGGTCACGACCATGCGTTGGTCGATGAGAAGGCGCTCATGCGGGCCAAAGAACGAGACCTTCTTGAGCGATTCCATTGGTTGGGGCCGACACCGACGACGTTTCGGCAGGAACACCTCGACGGATGATCATGTTCGCCGCTATCCGCTCCGGCGATCTCTGGCTTGTCTTCGGTATCGCTTTGCTGCTGGCGGTAGACGGATTTCTGTCTGCGGCTGAGGCCGCTATTGGGCGCACCAGCATGCCCAAAGCGGTCGCGTTGGCCGCCAACAAGGCTGCTGCCGGCCGGGCACTGGTGCGACTCGCCCAAGAACCGCACCGCTACATCAACCTCTTGCTGCTGTTGTCGACCATTGTACGAGTCGGGGCGGTCTTCCTCGTCGCGGTGGTGTCGGGGCGGTACTTCGGCATCTGGGGCCAGGTCATCGCCTATGCCGTAATGGCCGGCATTGTATTCGTGGCGGCTGAAGTGCTTCCGAAGACTTGGGCGATGGTCGCCACCGATCAGGTGGCCTTGGCGACCGCCCGTCCCGTTCTGGCGCTCTCGCGGCTTACTCCATTGCAACCGTTGGCCCGTGGCCTCATCGGCATGGCCAACGTTCTGGTACCCGGAAAGGGATTGCGGCGCGGGCCCTTTGTTTCTGAGCAGGAGTTACTCGGCATCGTCGGTGCGGCAGTCGAGGACGAAGTCATCGAAAAAGAAGAACGCGAGTTGATCGCGTCAGTGCTCGAGTTCGGCGACACCGTGGCCCGAGAGGTGATGGTGCCGCGCCCGGACATGATCACCTCCGATGGTGATTCGTCGGTGTCCGCAGCACTTGACCTGGCCATCGAACATGGCTATTCGCGGCTTCCCGTCGTTGGTGAGACCGCCGATGACGTGCTTGGCGTGGCGTATACGAAGGATCTCATCCGGGCAGAGCGACGTGGCGACGGAGGCCACATGGTGCTGTCGTTGGCTCGTCCGGCCCGCTTTGTACCTGAGACGAAGCCGCTCACGCGATTGATGCGAGAGATGCAGGCCGAGAAATGCCATATGGTTTTGTTGGTCGACGAATACGGAGGAATCGCCGGCCTCGTCACGCTGGAAGACTGCCTGGAGGAACTCGTCGGTGACATCATGGACGAGTACGACATCGAGACCGACGATGTGCAGGAACTCGACACCGGTCAGCTTTTGGTCGACGGTGGGGCCGCTATCCATGATGTGAATCAGCAATTGGGGACAACGATTCCCGACGAGGACTGGGATACAATTGGTGGGTTTGTCTTCTCCTTTTTGGGGCATGTGCCCACAGAAGGCGAAGAGGTACCCTTCCAGGGTCACATTTTCCGGGCCATAGAGATGGACGGCCGACGAGTTACCAAGGTGTTGGTAACGAGACCGGTTCAGTTCGACAACGACAACGAGAGCGGTTGAAACCGGTATGAAATCAGGATTCGTCAGCGTCGTCGGACGCCCAAACGTCGGTAAGTCAACGTTGGTGAACCGCGCCTGCGGACTAAAGGTGTCCATCGTGTCCGACAAGCCACAGACGACGCGAGTCAACGTGCGAGGCGTTATGAACCGGCCCGGCTCGCAGTTGGTCTTTGTCGATACGCCGGGGTTGCATAAGCCTGTCACCGCGCTCGGCGAGCGCCTCAACGCGTCGGCGACCGAGGCGCTCGGCGGTGTTGATGTCGTCTGTTTCGTGCTCGATGCCACCAAACCATTCGGCAAGGGCGACCGCTGGGTGGCCGAGAGGGTACCCAAAGATGTGGTGATCGTGGTCAACAAGACCGACATCGCCTCGCCCGCAGCGGTCCTGGCCCAGTTGACGGCGGCGAGCACGATCGACGCCTCAGCGTTTTTTCCGGTGTCGGCGGCCACCGGTGCCGGAGTAGGCGAACTGCTCGATCACCTGGTCGGCCGCATGGACGAGGGACCACAGTTCTTTCCCGATGACATGCTGACTGATCAACCCGAGGCCGTCAGGGTGGCCGAATTGGTGCGTGAACAACTGTTGGCCCTCACCGAACAGGAACTTCCGTACTCGATCGCCACTCGGGTTTCGGAATGGGAGTGGCCGCGCGTGCGCTGCGAAATTTTGGTCGAGCGTGACAGTCAAAAGGGCATGGTCATTGGCAAGAAGGGGATGCTGCTCAAGGCAGTTGGCACCGCGGTGCGTCAGCAAATGCCCGCGGGTGCCTACCTCGAATTGTTCGTGAAAGTCGACAAGAACTGGCAGCATCGGCCTGATCGCATCGAACGGTTGCTGAGCGAGGGATGATCACCACAGTAGGTGACGCTTGTGGCTCTGAACCGAAAAGGGGTGGCCAGGTTTGTCACGAATTTGTCACACAATCGGAGACTAGCCCGCACTCCACGCCGTCAGTCTGTGCCTGTCCGTAACGATAGGAGCAAAAGATGAGCAGTTTTGCCTTGGAGATCCACGGTTCTGGTCCATCTGTTCGTTTGGAGCCGGTTGGCACCATCGACTTGGCTGCAGCCAGGGTCTTGCTGGAAGCCTTGACCGCATTGCGGGCGATTGCTCATGCGGCGTTCGTAGAGATTCGCCTCGATCGAGTCGTCGGCCTGACGAAGTCGGCCTGGCGCCTACTGGTAGCTGGTGAGTTCCCTGCTGCGCAACTGGCTGGGGTCCCGACGGCTTGAGCTATTTGACGACTAAGGCGGAATAGTCCGATTGCCCACGAAACAGATCGACCCGGTCCGACTCCATCGGAACAACGACGGGTTCGTCATCGACGAGAAATCGCACGAGGGCGACGCCTCGCAGTTGCGTGAGGGTCAGGGTCAACTGCGCGCCGATGAGTTTTTGCTCCTCGGGCGTTCGAGTTGCGAAATCGGCCGCCAAGAACACATCGGCCGAGCGGTCGACCTTGATATCTGTGACCAGTCCCGGTGTGATCAGGGTTTTGAGCGTGGTGTCCGTCTTGGGTGCCGTTTGCAGATCCCTGAGCACGTCGGCGGGTACGACGGGAACCGAGCGGCGCTCCTTGACGATGCGCACGTGGGCATTGTCGGCGGCTACGAAGTAGAGAAACACGTCTTCGGACGGTGCAGTCGTGGGCGGTGTCGTGGTGACCAGCACCGTGGGTGGCACGACGGTGGTCGTAGTGGTCGCAGAGGCCGTCGTGCTTGGACGCGGCAGCGTGGTGCTGGTGGTGGTCGTGACGGGATCCTGAAACTTGATGGCTACGGCGCCCTGGTCGATGGCATGGAAGTGATCCGGGCTGCTCCCGCATCCCGCCAGCAGCAGCGATACGACCAACGCGGCCGTTCTTTTGGTCATGTTTCGTCCTCCGCTGGCAGTTCGATAACGAAACGCGCGCCCGGGCCATTCGGCCGGTCTTCCACCCAGACTCGCCCGCCCTGTAGATGAATATGCTCTCGGACCAACGCCAGTCCCAGCCCGGTGCCGGCCCGGTGTCGAGCAGTAGCGCCGCGGGCAAATCGTTCGAAGATGCGTTCACGCTCGCTCTCGGCCACACCCGGCCCGGCGTCCTCGACGCCAATGCGGATCACGTCTCGTCCCGAACCCACATTGGCCCCGGCCAAAGTGATACGCACCGGTCCGCCGGCATGATTCTCGGCGTTGCCCAACAGGTTGGCCAGCGCTCGTTCCAGCCTCCGCCGATCGACCTCGACCGGTTGATGCTGCCAGGTTGGCTCGGTGATCACCGGAATATGGGCGTAGCCATAGCGGCCAGCGACTCGACTCACGAACTGGTCGAGCAGCACCTGTTCTGTGTGCAAGTCGGCGGCGCCGGCGTCGAGCCGGGAGATCTCCAACAGGTCAAGCACCATTTGGTGGAATCGCTTGCTCTGGGTCACCAAAAGATCGAGGGCCTGCCGGGACCGATCGGGCAGGTCGGCCTTGCGTGCCTCAAGGATCTCGATCGAGCCGATAAGCGTCTGCAAGGGCGTACGAAGCTCGTGACTCACATCCGAGGCGAAACGGGCCTCGCGCTGGATGCGTTGCTCGACCGCGTCGGCCATGTTGTTGAACGACGAGGCCAAGCGCTGCAGTTCGGGGTCAGATTCATTGTCGAGCCGGGTGTCGAGGCCACCCGATGCCAGGCGGCTCGCCGCGTCAGCCACGCGAGCCAGCGGGCGAAGCACACGCCGACTGGTCCACAATCCGATACTGGCGGCGCCGACCGCGGCGATCGTGGAACCGACGATCAAGGCTCCGGCCAGGGTCTTGAGCGTGCGGTTCAGATCCCGAAGTGGAAATGCCTGCACATAGGTGCCGGGGGCGCGGTTGCCGATTTCATCGGGGGGCGGAGTGATCGAAACCAACAGATAGTCGTTCTTGCCGAGTCGGGCTCGTTGTTTCCCGCTGCGCCCCTCTTTGATAGCGGTGTCGAATTCGTAGGGGAACAACACCGTGAACGATGTGTCTTTCGAATGCCACACCGCCCCGACGAGAACACCTTCGTAGCCGCCCTCATCTGGCTTGAGCACGGTATCGAGCAGGGAATCGGGGTCGACCTGGCCGGGTCGCAACGCGTCTCGGACCGTCCGTGCCCGGGCGACGGCGACATCGACCGAACCGTCATCGAACTTCTTGCGAAGGCCCTGCTCCGCGAAATAGTACGAACTGAGCGCCAAACCGACCGACACGAGCAGCCCAACGAGCGAAAAGCCCAACGTTATGCGTGCTCGCAGGCCAGGCGCCCATGGTCTCCGGCGGGGTGGGTCTACGCTCACGTTGCCATCATCCCGCAGTTTGGGTCCCAGCGCTTGGTGATTCCACGAGTTGGTGAGGCACCAGGGGGAGGAGGCACCTCACCAAGCAGCGTGGACCCAGGAACATAATGGCTCACTATTGTGACGACTGGACGGAAGAATTGTTCGTTTCATGTAACAAAGTAAAGAAAGGGCGACGCCAATGAATCGGCTGCTGTTTATCGAGGACGACGACGACATCCGATTGGTGCTGCGTCTGGCGTTGGAGGACGAGGGCTACGTGGTGACCGAGGCCCGCGACGGCAGAAGCGGGCTCGCAGCATTTGAGCGCGAGGAACCCGACTTGGTGCTGCTCGACCTGCGGCTGCCCGACATCCAGGGATTCGAGGTGTGTCGCACCTTACGGGCCAAGAGCATCGTGCCCATCATGATCGTGACGGCCCAAACCGACACCTATGACCTAGTCGTCGGGCTCGAAGCCGGTGCCGACGATTACGTCACCAAACCCGTGATCCCCAAAGAGTTGGCTGCCCGTATTCGCGCGCTGTTGCGCCGGGTACAGCTGCACGGGATTTCGATGCCCAAGGCCGTCAACCTCGGCGACATCGAATTGCGGCGAGAGCAAGGCGTCGTGCTCAAGCGGGGTGAGGAACTTCCGCTGACAAAAACGGAGTTCCTACTGCTCTGCGAGTTTGCCGACCACCCCGGCATCGTGCTGTCGCGCGACCAACTGCTCGAACGCGTGTGGGGCTATGAGTATCTGGGCGATAGCCGTCTGGTCGACGCGCATATCCGGCGTCTGCGGGTCAAGGTTGAAGATCAACCCGACGAGCCCCGGCTGATCCTGACCGTGCGCGGTATTGGGTACAAGCTGGCGTCGCTCTAGCCCTCGCGGCGAGCGAGTTCGCGCAAGAACTCTTCCG
>JAYTVF010000025.1:0-2629 GCA_043744155.1 Acidimicrobiia bacterium
GCCAAGGCTGAGCGGTACGCAGCAGACGCCCTGGATGCTCGAGCGCGTTACCTGCTCCATCGCAGCCGGGTACCGCGCTGCGTAGTGGATGCGATCCGCAATCCACACCAACCGTCCGGTCCGAGCAGCTTCAGACAATGGAAGATCGTCTTCGATGTCGTGCAGTTCCGACAGGTCGGCCGACTCGTCGAGCAATCCAACATCGCGGAAGACCTGCAGCTTTCCAGGATTCTTCGAAAGGCGACGGCCAATGTCGGTGAACTTGGCTCCCACGATCGGCCCCGCTTGCTCAACGATCGTTCTGATCACTGCGGTTGTGGAGGGCCTGTTGACGAGTTCCTCGGCGAGCGCAGCAAGGAGCCTGGTGCGCACCACGGCGCGCCGCTCGATGACCAATTGACGTCGTTCTCGTTGGACGGCGAAACCGGTCAACGCGACGAACAGCACCGTCGCGGAGGCAAGCGACAGAGGGAGTAGCCAGTTGGAGAGGCGGCGATCCTCGGCGTACACGGTGAATGTTCGTCCAGCGAGCTCGAATGAGTCGCTCGCGCTGGCGCTACTACCACCGGCCAGAGGCCGTCCGTCGATCTGGATACCCACGCCGTCCACGTGCGGAAGCGCTTCCAACTTTCCGACGACATCGTCCAGCGAGATGCCGCTGGAGAGCAATCCGACCGCCGTTCCGCCGGGGTCGTTGACTGCGACCGCCATAAACAATCCGGGTCGTGCGCTGCTCGCAAGACTGATCGGGCCAACGAGGCTGGCCCCGGTGCCCGTCGATGCCCCACGAACAGCTGACGCGCGGATCGAGTCGCTGAGGATGTCGAACCCGAGCACTGCGCGCGTGGCGTCGGTCAAAGGCTCCACAAACCTGACCACCGCATGCAATGGTCGGTCGACGGCAATCGAAAATCCTCCCGAACCGTCGATGTCGTTCATTCGCAAACCGGTCTTGGCTTCCCACGACGCGCGCTCTGAACCCGGCACGAGTTCGGTGTACGCAACTGCCGTCAGTCCGCTGGAGGCCACAACCGCGCTCGCAAAGGCTCGGAACTCATCGTCATCCACGACGCCATCGACGGCCATCACGCTTGCCCCTGCCACCGTCGTCGTCACTGCAGTCAAACTGGAGGAGAGCCGATCAGCGGCAGTACTGGCAGCGATTGCGTCCTGGGAGCGCTGGTCCGCGGCCGCCCGCATGACAGATGCGGTTGTCAGCGTGGCGACAATCAACCCAGCGCCGAAAATCGCGAGTGACGAGGCGGCCCAACTACGCATGAATACCAAAACCTACTCAGTCGAACGTGGCCGGTTCCAAGGCGTCTACGCAGGTGCCCCGGCTCGAGGACTTCCACCAGCGCGACAAGGTGACGCACTTCTACCCCGAGCTACTTCCCGAGCGTGTGGTGCATACTCGGGGGTACCGCCGCTCACGGCGTTTTCGAACCGTACGGCACCGTAAACGACATCACATGTGCAGGCTTCCGTGAGCGGCACCACATTGCGACGAGTGACGAGCTGATTCAGATTTTGCAACGGTCCGAAGCGGGTAACCAACACACCGTGTCGACGCCCGATCCGCCCGCCGGGCGTCGGCACACCAAGTCCGTAGGCAACGGCACCACAAGAGCTTCACACTCAGCGCGAGCCAGCCGCAGCTGCGGTCTTCTTGGCAGAACGCTTGGCCGTGGCAGCCGTCTTTTCGGCAGCGGAGCGTGCCGAGCGGGCAGTTGTGGTGGCGGCACGCTTCGCTGTCGTGGCAGTCGCGGCAGTGGCCTTCTTGGCCGACGTTGCGGTGCCCTTCGCACCCGACTGTGCCGCCTTGGCGGTGGTCGCCGCGCCGGTCTTCACACTACGAACTGTGTCGACTGCGCCGTCTGCCGCTGCCGCGACGGCCGAACGGACTTCGGCTGCCCGCGTGCGAGTGGCCGAGGACCCCGTAGGGGAGACCTTCTGACGGTCGGAGCCGGTCATGCGAGCGATGAGATCCTGGGCAGCAGTCACGCCGCCCTGAGCAATTCCGCTGAGATTGTTCCCGACCCGATCAACGACGCCGTTAATAGCCCCTGCGACCGCGTTGGCGGGGCCGGCGTCGGGCGTGCGGGGGTGCGGCTTCGTGGGAGCCGTCTTCTTGGCTTCAGCGAGGGCATCGCCCAGCTCACCGAGCTCGTTGCGGCCCAGTTGCGCCCGCACCTTGGGGAAGAAATCGTTCTCCTCCTCCTTGACGTGGTGGCGAACGTTCTCCATCAAGACAGTCACCTTGGCAGTGAAGCGCTCGTGCGAGGGAGCCATGTCAACCAGCTCGGACAGCAACCACTTGACGATGTGGTGCTCCTCCAGGCTCTCTAGAGCAATGGTCTCCGTGTCGGGTACCGCGGAGCGGGCGACCGGGTAGAAGACCTGCTCTTCGATAGCCGCATGCACCGAGAGCTCTTCGATGATCCGGTCGACGATCTGTCGCTTCTGAACGTGTGCCCGCTCACCAGCCTGCTCGAACCGCTTGAACAGCTGCTCGACGGTCTGGTGGTCTGATTTGAGAAGAGTGATTGCATCCATAGCAGACCCTTACCCGTTGTCTCGCCGCCTCAAACCACCGGGTTGCGTCACGCGAGCGGAGGCGGCTCCGCCA
>JAYTVF010000026.1:0-8695 GCA_043744155.1 Acidimicrobiia bacterium
CTCGGCGGGATGCGCCAGCCCGGATGGGGACCTCGTCATGAAGAAACTGAGGTTCGTGCTCGAAGCAACACAACGGAGCTCCCGAGATCCCACGCGTCAAGCTAACAACGGGCTCCAAGCGCCATAGAAACACGACGTCTGCCCAGACCGGCACCCCACCAGATTCTCATACCAACACGAGCGGCCCGACCAGGACCATCGGAGCTAACCTGAATCGACCAGGATGTCTTACCCGTTCTCGCAGTTCGAACCCAACACACGCCCGCAAGGTATCGAGCGAACTCTCGGTCGTCGGTGGCTTGTCGTACCATTGGCGGCACTGTGGTTGAGCGGTGGCTGCGCATCGACATCCACGCAAGCAGTTGCGCCAGTCGTTCGGCTTGTTCGTGTGCGTACGTCGGGCTGTATCTCAACGGAGGTTTCTACCGGCTTTGTGATCCGTCCGGGGCTGGTGATCATGGTCGCTCACGCTCTGCATGACGCCACGACGGTCACCGTTGACGGCCACGCAGCGGAGGTGATCTCTGTGAATGAGCGGATCGATGCGGCCATGCTGCGGTGGGCGGGCAGCCCGGACCGCAAGGTGATGTTCGCGCCGCCAACTCAGGGCAGCGCGGCGCACGTACTTCGGTGGACCCACGACCGGGTGCAACGTATCGACGCGACGATCACCAGGGTCGCACCTATTGACTATTCCGACCTCCGGTTGGGGACCGAGTATCTGCGCGACGGATTGCTGATCGATCAGGAGAGTCGCCCCGGTGATTCTGGGGCCCCGGTGATCAATGGCGACGGAGCCGTTGTCGGCATGCTGTTCGCATCCCGACTGGGCGATACGGCGGAAGGCTTCGCAGTGGCTGCCAACGAAGTGCAGGCCTTGATTGCATCGGGCGCATCGGCACAACCTTGGGTCGGTTCCTGTACGTAGCCTGCCGCGCCGTGCCCGCCTGGAGGCTCATAGCTTGCTGGCATGAGATCACGTTCGAAAATATCCGCCGTCGTGCTGGCCAGCATCGCAGGCGCTGGGCTGGGTGTGACAACCCCGGCGATCCCCGCCGCGGCGGCGAGCACCATCACTGTGCACACCCTCACCAACGATGCCAATGTTCGGATGGCGTCTCGTGACGGATCGAGGGTGGTCGCATTCGGGGATATCACCGACGTGGACAGCGGCGCGTCAGTGTCGCCGCCCTTCGGCTACGTCGTGCGTGCCCTCGACGCGACGGGCGCGCGGTATCTGGCCACGCGGGCCGACGGCGTGTTGGTTCGCCGCAGCATGGCGTCCAACACCGAGGTCATTGTTCCAGTGCCCACGGCCGGGGCGCAGATCGACCCGAACAGTCTCATTCTCAGCGCGGACGCCTCGGTTGTCGCCTACGGCGTGTCCAAGGGAAACGGGCATGACGCGCTCGCGGTCACCGGCATGACCGGTACGCCCATGCAAGCCAGCGTCTCGTTGCCCGCCACGGCAACCAACAGTGGACCCATTGACCTTTCGATGTCGCCCGACGGCCGATTCGTCTCCTTCATTTGGGGCAACTATGCGGCAGGCTGCACGGTCGCTGGTACCGGCTGTGATTTCTCCGTGCAGCGGTACGACCGTGTCGCCGGTTCGGTGACTCGCGTCGATGTCGATCCTGCCGGTCAGCCATCGGCCGCATTCGCCGCGTTCACCGCTATCAGTAACGACGGGCGCTTCGTGGCGTTCGCTTCGGAATCCACCACCCTGGTGCCGGGCCTCAGCCACGCTCATGCCCGCGTGTTCATGCGAGACATGCTGGCCGGAGTAACCCGTTTGGTCAGCGACACCCACTTTTCTGATGCAAGCTCTGTCGAACTGTCGATGAGTGGCGATGCCCACCGCGTGGCCTTCACCGATATCGGCCAGGTCGACGACGGCGTCGTTCGCTACGGCACGGTTGTGCGGCTCGCCGACCTCACCGATGGCACGGTCTCGCACATCAACGCAGTGGGAGGCGGGTTGCCGGGCGGAGACCTGGACACACCGATCATGAACGAAGCTGGTGATCGGCTGCTGTTCGCAGGTAACGCGCCGAACATTGTCGCCCCGGCCGCGCCGTCGGCCAACAAGTTCTGGGCGGAGGTGGGCCCGGCCGTTTCCCCGACGGCCACGCTGGTGTTCTCCTCAGGCGACATGGTCGATCCTGCGGCCCTGGTTTCTTCGACCCCAACGCGCCTGCTCGACACGAGAGCAGGCAACCAGATCGGCTATGTCGGTGCCAAGCCTTCCGCAGCCCAGATCGTGCCCGTTTCGGTGCCTGCCGGTATCGGCGCTGCAGTGCTCAACGTCACCGGCCTCGATGCGTCGTCGGCTGGTTTCGTCACGGTGTTTCCGTGCGGCGAAGCGGTGCCGACCGCCTCGAACCTGAACCTGATGCCCGGCGTTGCGTCGCCGAACTTGGTGATTTCCAAGGTTGGCGCCAACGGAAAGGTTTGTCTTTTCACCGACCAATCTGCTCACCTCATTGTCGACTTGTCCGGGGTGTTCCCCGTTGGCGTGTCCTACGTGCCCTCTACGCCCACCCGAATTCTCGACACTCGTCCGGCGGGCCCGGTCGGCTACTCAGGGGCGAAGCCGACGGCTGATCAGGTAGTAAAACTGGCCTTGCCCAATGCCCCCGGAGCCGTAGTGCTGAACGTGACCGGTCTCGATGCGGACGTCGCTGGTTTCGTCACGGTCTATCCCTGCGGCTCAACGATTCCGAACACCTCAAACCTCAACCTTGTGCCCGGGGTGGCGTCGCCCAACCTGGTGGTGGCCAAGACCTCGTCGGGTGTATGCGTGTCGACCGGTCCCTCGGCGCATCTGATCGTCGATGTGCTCGGAACGATCCCACCCGATCAGGGATACAGCCCCTTGGCACCGTCGAGGGTGCTCGATACTCGCCCGAGCGGGCTGATTGGTTACGCCGGGGCGAAGCCCACTGCGGGCCAAACCGTGGAAGTGACCGTCCCGGCGGGCGTCGCCGCAGCGGTGCTGAACATCACGGGGCTGGATGCAGACGCGGCCGGTTTCGTCACGGTGTACCCCTGCGGGCAGCCCGTTCCGAACGCCTCGAATCTGAACCTGGTTCCGGGCGTGGCGTCACCGAACCTGGCGATCTCCAAGGTCGGCTCGAACGCAAAGGTGTGCGTCTTCACCAACACCTCAGCTCACCTTCTCGCCGACCTCGTCGGCACCTTCGCCTAACCAACGACACCGTGTCGGTCGGGCCCTATCGTGGGGTCGGTCCGACACGGTCGCTTGGCTCGCGTCGCTTGGCTCGCTCGGTCCCGGTGCGTGACGGTCCCGGAGCGTGACGGTCCCGGTGCGTGACCGTTACGACAATGCGGCTTGGCTGGCGAGAATGCGAACGGCCTGGCGGGCCTCCCACACGGCCATAGGGGTGCACTCGGGTTGGGCCAGACAGTACGCCTCGGTCTCGGCCACGATCTCCTCATCCGAGCGCGAAAAGTCGAGCGGAAAGCCGCACGGCTGGGTGACGTACCAGGCTGTGTCGACGAACAATTCCAGGGCGTTGCCCTCGGCGTCGCGCAGGTAGAGCGCCCAGGCGTTGCCGTGGTTCATCGGTACGAAGTTGTCGAGCCCCTCGGCTTCGATGCGGTTCTTCATCATCCGCAGCGTGGCGAGATCGGGCAGGCGGAACGAGAGCTGGAAAAGTTGGCTTCCAAGGCTGCCGCCCATCGGCGGGTCGGTACGAATCTCCTCGGGCTGTCGGCCCTCGATCAGCACCAGTTGGTGGTGATCGGACGGGCTCGAGGTCAGAAAGGCGATGCGATAGTCGGCATGGGGAAGCTTGTCGGTGTCGCTGACGATGAGGCCCATCACGCGGGTGTAGAAGTCGAGCATCTTGTCGAAGTCGTACACGCTGATACCGAGATGAGCGAGAGAAACCTTCATGCCTTCCATGCACGAACAGTAACCCAAATCTGGCCGCCGCCGGACCGCGGCCGGACCGCCGCCGGACCGCGGCCGGACCGCCGCCGTACCGAAGGATCCGGGTGCTGGCTGGTGGGCCGGTCGCTACCGGCGTGCATTCTGCAGGGCTTGCCAGACGCGCTCGGGGGAGCAGGGTAGGTCGAGATGATCCACCCCAAACGGACCCAGTGCGTCGAGTACGGCGCTATGCAATGCCGGGGTTCCGACGACGGTGCCCGACTCGCCGATACCTTTGACCCCGAGCGGGTTGTGTGGCGATGGTGTCTCCATGTCGACCGTGACGAAGCTCGGCATTTCTGCCGCAGACGGCAGGCCGTAGTCGGCGAAATTGCTGGTGCGAGGTACCCCGTCGTCGCCGTAGACCATCTCCTCGTAGAAGACGGCGCCGACGGCCAGCCCGAGGCCGCCGTGCACCTGACCTTCGGCGAGCTGCGGTTGCAGGATGGTGCCGGCGTCATCCACACAGACCAGCGAACGGGTGCGGCAAGCGCCGGTGTCGGTATCCACATCGACCGTAGCCACGCATGCGCCGAAGGCGAACGTGCCGGGGGAGACGAACTTGTGCACTTCGACGATTTCACCGAGATCAGCCCAGCCGAGTGACCGAGATGGCGTTCCCGCTACGAAGAATCGGCCATCCTCAAAGACCAGGTCGGCCTCGGCCGCCTCAAGCAGCACTGCAGCGCGCTGCTTGGCGGTTTCGATGGCCGCGAGGGCCGCGCCGTAGGACGCCGAACCACCGAGCTGCGCCGAGCGTGATCCAATGGTGCCGCCACCAAAGGGGGAGAGGTCGGTGTCACCGTGCAGCACCGCTACCTGAACGGCGTCGATACCGAGCTGGGCGGCCACCACGGCTGCGAAGGTCGTTTCGTGCCCTTGACCATGGGGTGAGGTGCCGACGATGAGGGTGGCGGTGCCATCGGGGTTGACCGTGATGGTCGATTCCTCCTCGCCGCCACCGGTGATTTCGACGGTGCAGCTCACGCCGATCCCGAGGGCGACGGTGTCACCTCGCCGGCGGCGTTCGGCCTGCTCGGCTCGCAGATCATCGTACCGGGCGGCCTCCAAACAACGACGAAGCGCGCCCTCATAGTTGCCGCTGTCGTACACCGACCCTGTTGCCGTCGTGTACGGAAATGCTGTCGGGGGAACCAGATTTCGCAGGCGAATCTCGACCGGGTCCACGCCGACGCGCACCGCCAGGCGATCCATCGCTCGTTCGATATCGCAGGCGGCCTCGGGGCGCCCCGCACCGCGAAAGGCGTTCGTCGAGTTGGTATTGGTGACCACGGAGGTACCCGTGACGTAGGCCCTCGCGATGTCGTAGACGCCGGTTCCCGAGTTCTTCAGGTTCGATGTGATGAACGTGCCCATGGCCGGGTAGGCCCCACTGTCTTGCAGCGCGTGCACCGAGTAGGCCTGCACCTTGCCATCGCTGGTGGCGCCGAGCCTCACCTGGTGGGTAGAGGCCCGACCGTGGCCCATGGCCAACATTGCTTCGGTGCGAGTCTCGATCCAGCGGGTGGCGTGCTGCAGACGGCGCGATATCCAGGCGACCACGACGTCTTCGGGATAGCAGCCGTAGCCGCTCTTGGCCCCGAATCCGCCGCCGACATCGGGCGCGACGGCGCGAACCATCCCGCTCTCCAGGCCCAGCGAACACTCGATTACATACTTCGCTCCGGCCGGTCGCTGCGAACACACATAGGCGGTGCAGCGGCCATCGTCGCCCCAAACCGATGCCCCGGCGCGTGGCTCGATCGGCCCGGCGCTGAGGCGGGGATGGCGCAATTCGAAGTCGAGCACGATGTCGCAGGTCGCGAACGGATCATCTTCAAAGGGCGGCGTTTCCCAGTGATATGACACATTGGTGCCAGCGTGCTCATGCAAAATGAGTTCACCGGCTCGTGACTCTTGGATGTCGGTCAAGACCGGCATCGGGTCGTAATCGACGATGACGGCCTCGGCCGCGTCGGCGGCGATAGCCCGTGACGTCGCCACGACCACCGCCACCGGCTCGCCCACGAATCGCACGATGTCGTGGGCCACCATCGAGCGGATGAGCTTCTTGTTCATGATCGGCAAACGGGGAGGGAGCGGCCACAACTCGAGCCGCAAATCTTCGCCGGTGAAAATAGCTACCACGCCGGGGATTTCTTTGGCCGCAGCGGTATCGACACTGACGATTCGGGCGTGAGGTTCGATGGAGCGGACGAAGACCGCGTGATAGGCGCCCGCGAGTTCGGGTAGGTCGAGCCCATCAATGAAGGTGCCCTGGCCGATGAGCAGCGGCAAGTCTTCGCGCCGCAGGGCCGCCGGGTGTTCTCCGCTCATTGGGTTCCTCCATCGATATGTATGTTGCAGCGCACGGTAGCCGAGGCCACTGGCCCATCCGATTTCCCGTGCCTCACGGACCGTCTTGCCGTGCGCACGGGCCGTCTTGCCGTCGCGCGCCGGTCGACAAACGGTGCCGATTCGATCCAAAGTCAACGAGGTGCGTCGGGTGCTTGCTTTCGGGCCACCCTGCACGGAGGTCGGCCTCCGCCCGGTCTTTCAGAACACCGGAAGAGCGCGCCGTCGTCATAAAACGACAACCGTCGGCCGACATGGTTATCTCTGTCCATCGACATGCGGAGGTTGATCACATATGCACATATCGCGTCGTACCGTTCACTCGGTCTTGATCGCGTCGGCCCTTTTGGTTTCGGTGAATACAATCGCGGTGGCCAGTCCGGTACCGGCGAAGGGCGTGGTCGAGGTCGACACCGGCGCGCCCGGCAAGACGATCATGGGCACCCTCACGATCACGGGGGCGGACGCTGACGGATTCGCCACGGTGTATCCGTGCGCGTCGGGACCGACAAGCACGTCGAACATCAACTATGTGGCAGGGCACGACATTGCCAACCTCGTCGTGGTGCGGTCCGACGCGGCTGGCAAGGTGTGCATCGCTACCGACCAGCGAACCCACATCATCTTTGATCAGGTGGGCGAGGCCGAACTCGGCCTTAGTGCGGCGTCTCGGCTGCTCGACACTCGCACCACTGCCGGACCCATATCGGCGGGTTCTCTTGCGGTCGTGCACACCGGCCTGCCGGGGCGAACGGTCATCGGCAACGTCACGGTGGTGCATCCGGGCGGAGCAGGTTTCCTGTCGTTGTTCCCATGCGCCGAGGGTTCGACGGGCACCTCCAACCTCAACTACGCCATGGATCAGACGATCGCCAACGCGTTTTTCGCTCGGGCTGATGCCGCGGGTGACCTATGCATTCGAACCACAGCCCAGGCTCACCTGATCCTCGACTCTGTCGGCAGTCTCAAGCTGGAGACTCGCAATTCGGCGCGTGTCTTCGATTCCCGTGGTGGGGTTCAAACCACACCGAACGCTGCGGTTGTCGTGCACACGGGTAACGCGGGTCGAACCATGGTGGGCAATCTCACCGTGACTCGGGCCAGGGGCCCGGGATTCGGAGCGATCTATCCATGCCTGGACGGGTGGGCCGGTACGTCGAATGTGAACTTCGAGGCGGGCGATATCGCCGACCTCTTCGTCGCCAGATCTGACGCCAACGGCAACCTGTGTGTGCAGACCAGTGCCTCCGCCGATGTGGTGGTCGACCTGATCGCCGTTGCCGACTTCGGCGTGCATCTGGCGGTACGCAAGCTTGATACGCGCCAGGTGACCGGCTCGTCTCCGGTGTTGGGAGGATGCAATATCTTTCCGGCCGACAACCCGTGGAACATGCCCATCGATGGGCTTGCGGCACGGGCAGAGAGTGCGTCGTGGGTCGGAAATCTTGGCGTCGCTCGCCCGCTCCACCCCGACTTCGGCGGACCGTATGGCATCCCATTCACGATCGTGCCCGCATCGCAGCCACTCATGCCCGTCACCTTCGTGGCCTACGGCGATGAGAGTGACCCCGGGCCGTACCCGATTCGTCTGAGCGCGCCGATCGAGGGCGGCAGTTCGAGCACCGGTGATCGCCATGTCGTCGCTCTGCAATCGGGTTCTTGCAAGCTCTTCGAGATGTACCGGGCCTTCCCCGGAGCGGTTGGCTGGTCAGCCGACGCGGGAGCGGTCTTTGACCTTGGGTCCAACGCGCTACGCCCCGAAGGCTGGACTTCAAGCGATGCTGCCGGCTTGCCGGTGTTGCCCGGTCTTGTGCGGTACGAAGACATCGCGTCCGGGTCCTTGCGGCACGCTGTTCGTTTCACGGCGCAGTGTACTCAGCGGGGATACATCCACCCGGCCACGCATCAGGCCGGACAGAGCAACCTGAATTGCCCGCCGATGGGTGCCCGATTTCGGCTCAGGGCAGGCTTCGACACCTCACATTTCACCGGCCAATCTCGCATCATTCTGGAAGGCCTGAAGACCTATGGGCTGATCGTTGCCGACAATGGATCGAACTGGTTCATCACGGGATCGGTCGATTCCCGTTGGGATGTGAACGATCTCGAACAACTCAAGACCGTCGTCGGTGGTGCCTTTGAGGCTGTCGATAGCGGCCCGATTAGCCGCTGACGGCGGCGAAGAGACTACACAAACGTATGTTCGTTACCCTGTAACACCCCGCTGCCAAGATGCGGATATGCCATCGTCAACATATACCGAACCCTTCTTGCTGCAACTCGATCAGATCATCGGCGCGCATGGTTTCGCCGTGATACCCGTCGGATATGGCGGGTGCTCCGTCGCTGGCTGTTGCGGCCCGGCCGCCGAACAGCCATGGA
>JAYTVF010000027.1:0-8640 GCA_043744155.1 Acidimicrobiia bacterium
CGAACTCAGGCCGACGAATACCGTCGCCGGCGCGTTATCGGAACTCACGATCCCCGTCCCGACGACGGCGCTTATCGATGCATTGGCGGCCAACGGCGCGCCGGTTGAGTCGATCGGCGCCGTCACCGTTTCCTCCACCCCTTCGACAACCGACGCCACGACCACGACCACCCGCATCGGCACTGGCCCGGAAACTGGCAACATCAACGACAGCAACAGCAACAGCAACAGCACCGGCAACAGCACCGGCAACCGCACGGGCACGGGCACGGGCACGGGCACGGGCACGGGCACCGGCACCGGCACCGGCACCGGCACCGGCACGGGCGGCTTGGCACAGGGTGAATCTGTGTTGTTCGTCGTGCCGACACCCCTGCGCCCGACGACGTCGAGCAGAACCACAGCGCCCTCTGCTGTAACCACGATGCAACCAGCCATTTCGACTGTGGCGACCAGCTACGTGGTGCCAGCGGTGGCCGCCGTATCGCCGTCGACGACGAGTCAGACCCCTGCGACGACACCGCCAGCGCCAACCACCGTCATGGTCACAACCACGCCGGCCACGCCGGTCACGACGGTTCCCTCGGTCACCACGTCGAATGCAGTATCGACGCCAAAGGGTGTGCAACCCGGCCAGATCTGCGGGCCACCCGGATCGAGCGGATTGACGGCCAGCGGCCGGACCGTTATCTGCGACGTGAAGGACGTGCGCGGCACTTACTTCTGGTCGCTGCCAGCCATCTGAGGTGTGAATCGCCAAAATCCCGCACCGAGTGTCATGACCACCACACGCAGCCAGCCATCTAGACGCGTTCAGATCGCCACAGAATGGGTGCTACGTTGCCGAGGGGGATACACCGAAGGAGACCACTTTGAGCAATCGCATGCGCTTTGGCATCTTCATGGCGCCAATTCATCCCGCGGGCGAAAACCCGACGCTGCTGATCGACGGTGATCTCGCCCTGATCGATCACCTTGATCGACTCGGATACGACGAAGCCTGGATCGGCGAACACCATTCGGCCGGAAGTGAAATCATCGCTTCGCCCGAGATCTTCATCGCCGCCGCAGCGCAACGCACGCGCACCATCAAGCTCGGCACGGGAGTAACCAGCGCCAGCTATCACAATCCGCTCTGGGTAGCCGAGCGCGCCGTGCAACTCGACCACATGACTCGGGGACGATTCATGCTGGGCCTCGGTCCCGGCGCCCTGCCGTCCGACGCCGCCATGATCGGCCTCGATATGCCCCAGACGCGAGAGCTCTTAGAGGACGCCGTCGGCATCATTACCCACCTATTGACTAGTGAGGATCCGATCAGTTTCGACAATGGGCGCTGGACGCTGAAAGACGCTCGACTGCATCTGCGGCCGTACTCCAACCTGGCCGACTCGATCACGATCGCCGCGGTTGCTTCACCCGCAGGCCCGCGTCTGGCAGGCCGATACGGGCACGGGCTGCTGTCGATCGGCGCCACGACGGCAGCCGGATTCGACATCCTGGGGCTCCATTGGGATGTCATGGAGGAGCGAGCCGCCAACTACGGCGTTTCGGTGAACCGCGACAAGTGGCGGCTGGTCGGCATGATGCACCTAGCCGAGACCAGGGAGCAGGCTTACAAAGAAGTCGAGCACGGCATTGCCAGTTGGTTCGACTACTTCCAGCACACCGCTGCCTTCCCCCAGATGGCCGTCGGGGATGGCACCACCGTGCGAGAATTCATCGACTTCGTGAACCACAGTGGTCTGGGCACCATCGGTACGCCCGATGACGCCTGCGAACAGATTGACCGGTTGGTCAAACAATCGAACGGCGGCTTTGGCGCCTACCTGCAGTTGGCGCACGATTGGGCCAACAGCGAGGCCAAGTTCCGTAGCTACGAACTGTTTGCCCGTCACGTGGCCCCTCGGTTCCAGTCTCAAGCTCACCCCACGGTCGACGCCAAGAATCGGGCCCGCAATGCCCGGCCCGAACTGGCTGCCAGCAACTCGCTGGCCGTCGAAATGTCCACCGCCAAATACCAGGCCGAGCTCGACGCCAAGGCCTGATCCGCGGCGACAATGGGTCCTACCGAGCCTCCACAACGTCGGCGGACCGAGCTCGACGCCAAGGCCTGATCCGCGGCGACAATGGGTCCTACCGAGCCTCCACAACGCTGGTCGACCGGGCTCGACGCCAAGATCCGGTCAGCGTGACAGGCTTCGTCAAACCGGTGGCAGCGGGTGAGTGAACCGCCGAGCCGCTGCCACCACGGCGACCAAGGACACCGATGATTCTCAAGATCTGCTCCGTTACGGGTGTCCCTCTCAACAAGGGCATGTGGAGTTCTACAAGACCGCTTCCGTAACCTTCACTTCTTCGCCCAACCTGTCGAAACTCCTTCAGATCGCCGCTTTTGGTGGCGCAGAATCCTGGAGGACACATGAAGCGCAGGGCCTTGAAGATCGCCGCCGCGGTGCTGGTCACAGCCACCACCGGCGCGGCCCTCGGAGCTTTCGCGGCGACCGGTCCCAGCAAACTCTCGACATTGCTAAGTTCGGGTGTCGTGTCGTTCGGCAGCGCCGCCACGACGGGCAACCTGGCCAATGGCATCGCCCCGAAGAACCGCATCACCGCGGGCGACACCGCGCTGTGGGTCGATTCATTTCAAAACACGGGTGCCGCTATTGGTTCTGGTTCGCTGACCCAATCGTGGGATCCAACCCGTCAGACGTTACAGGCCACCTCGCTAAAGGTGCCGAGCGGTTGGACACCGTCGTACACCACGGACGGCATCACCTACGGGCCGACCGAACCTGCCGACCTCGCTACCGTCAAGGGGGTGCAGGCTACGGCCGAGTTTACGCCAGAGGCGGGCAAAAGCGGCGTGGTTACGCGGCTCACACCGCCGTTGATCTCGACGGTTTCCACCAGTATCAGCGGTGGCGGCGACAGTTACTACCCGATTTTTCGGAAGCAGAACGTGTACAGCGTGTTGCATCACGCCGCCCTCAAGATGACCTGTTTCAGCAAAATCACCGGGACAACCTGCGGGCAGGTCAAGCCCACCAAGACGCTCTTGACCTCTGACCATGCCGACTCGTGGGTGAACCAAAGTAACGGTCGGGCCTTCACTCCCGCCGTCGAGAAACGCGGCCTGCTGGCCAACAACGTCGTGCTCTCATGTCTCGATCTCGACAAGTCGACCGACTGTGGGGTCGCCCAGATCGACACGGGGGCGACCGTGCTGCAGGGTTCGTACGTGTCGTCTCCGTGGATGTACGCCAACGACGTCTATTTCTTCTACCGCAAGGATGCAACCGCCGCACTCTTGGTCGGTTGCGCCAACATCACCAGTCTCAAACCGTGCGCCGGACAGCCCTACTCCGCCGGCACCGGCTACACCGTCGATGGCGGATGGACCGCATCTCGCTCGCTGAACGTGTACTGGTCCTCTGACAGCGTCGCGCCCTATCGGGCCGGTGGCAGAGTGTCGTATACCGCCGTGCCCACCGGATCAAACCTGCGCAACCTCGAATGCTGGGATTCAGCCGCGCACGCTGCTTGCAGCGGCGTGACGCGGGTGGGTTGGAGCGACAGCCAGGATCCGTTGCCTCGTCTCAACGTAGCTGGTGACCTCGACGGGTTCTGCAGTCGACCCGGCCTCACCGGTGCGCTGCAGTGTTACGACTTTACGGGCGCTGCCATGCCCGTCAGCCCGGCCTTAGAAGGCTGGATGCCAACCGGCGATCTGTCGTGGATGAGCACGCTGGGCGGCTACGGCACCGCCGCCGACAGCAAGAGCTTCATGCCAGTCGGATCGGGTGGGAAGGGTGACGTCATCTGTTTCGACTGGACGACCGATGCCACCTGCTCAGGCTTCCCGATGACGACACCGCTGTCGAAGAGAACGTACTCGTTGCGAGAGGACCCGTTCGCGCCGTCGTGCATTTGGTCGATGGGTGATGACGGAATCCTCGAGAGCGTGGAAACCCACAGCGGTATGAGTGGCTGCAACATGAGTACGGTCACCGTCGCGCCGTCATACTGCGATGGCATGGCCGGCCATGTGAAGGGGTGGGATGTACTGAAACTCAACGATCTCGTCGGTGGTCACAGCGGCTTCTCCCTCAGCCTCGATGACGCCAACGGCAACGCCATCCCGGGCTGGACATTGAAGAAGTACGGCGCAGGCACCGCGTCAATCGACATCAGTTCCGTCGGCTACTTCGGCGCCCGGACCAAGCTCACCGCCTACATCCTGTTCGTCGGCCTGAAGCCCGCAGCGTTCACTTCGGCGGTGCCGACGATAGAGGTGACCTGGAAGGGTGACCCGGTGCAGATGTGCACCAAGACTCTGGCCGTCAAGGTGTGCCCGACCGTGTTCGTGCCGCTCGTGCCCAAGGCCGTCGCCCATCGCAGCGATGCGGTCACGGTCATCGGCGCTACCAAGGACACCGTCGGGCTCGACCTAACCTTCGATTCGCTCACTCCGTTGTCGTGCGCGGTATCGTCTCTCACCCTTGTTACGACCGTGAACGGGAAACGGCCACCCACCGCGCCCGGCATCGACATCCGCCAGGGCAACGCTGTGAACCTGTCGTACGCCGTCACCAACACCGGCGCAACGCTGATCGGTAGTCCGACCATCACTGATGACTTCGGAACTGCAACAGCTGCCGACGATGTCACCCCGTTGTACGCCAGCGGGGACACCAACGGGAACAAGATCATCGATCCGAACGAGACGTGGATCTTCACGGCCGTCGGTTCGCAAGACACCGGTCAGCACCAGACCAACGGAGTGGTCACCGGCAAACCGCTCGACGCTACCGGACTCGCCATCGGCGGGGTGCCCAACGCGGTGACCTCGGATGCCGCGTTCTACTTCATCTCGGCGCCGTCGGTGTCGTTGAGCGCGAGTCTCTACCTCGGGCACAACGGCGGCGCATCCTGTGCCGCCGCCGGTTCCACGCTGTACGCCCCGCAGAATGCACTGATCACCTACTGCTACATCGTCGTCAACACGGGCAACGTGGCGCTGACGACGATACGCATCGCCGATCCCGCCCTCGGTGTCACGCAGGCGAATCTCACGGTGACCTCAGGAGATCTCGCGTCGCTCGCCCCAGGGGCCATCGCCGTGCTCTCGTTCCAGACCACCAACAGCGCGCCGCTCAAGACGAGCCCGGTGGTCACGGCCACACCGACGAGCGGCCCCGACGTGACCGAGGCGTCGGCGACGCAACGCTTCGTCGGCCCACCGGTGTACCCCGCGACCTGAGGTCAACACTGACGGAGGCGGATCGGATACACCGACCGTCTCCGTCATCCGAGGACGACTCGTAGCACCTCGATACGGCTCGGAACCACTCGGTACCAGACCCACAGCCCACGCTTTTCACGGTTGACCAGGCCCGCATCGACCAAGATCTTCATATGGTGGCTCACCGTAGGCTGTGAGCGGCCGGAGGGTTCAAGCAGATCACAGGCGCAGACTTCACCAGCCGCGGACGAGGCAATGAACGACAACAGGCGAAGCCGTATCGGGTCGGCCAGAGCGGCGAACGACACCGCCAATGATTGGGCCTGCTCCTCATCGAGCACGGTGGAGCTGACCGGCGAACAGCAGGTCACGGCGTCGGGGTGAACGATCCTGCGCGTGGCCACGGCTGCATCGTACCCAACATCTCGCCCAGTCAAGTGATCACACCCGTTGGTCAGCACCCCGAGTCGAGCACAATCGTTTCGGTGGAAACGGTGAACTCACCGAGCCGGTCGGGGTGGGGTTCGAGGCCGATACCAGGGCCGGTTGGCACCCGTAGATAGCCGTCTTCGAGCACGAACGGCTCGGTGATGTCGTGATGGAAGTACCGGGCCGACGCCGATAGATCGCCGGGCAAAGTGAAACCGGGCAATGCGGCGAGGGCCAGATTGGCGGCACGACCAACGCCCGTTTCCAACATGCCGCCGCACCAGACGGGCACACCGGCCGTTACACAGAGATCATGAATCTTGACAGCCTCGAGGTATCCGCCGACCCGACCAGGCTTGATGTTGATCACCGAACAGGCGCCCAATCTGATGGCCTCGGCCGCCGATCGAGGCGAGGTGATTGACTCGTCAAGGCAGATCGGGGTGCGGATCAGCCGGGCCAGTGCGGCATGGCCACGCAGATCGTGCTCGGGCAAAGGCTGCTCGATCAGCTGCAGGTCACAGGCATCAAGCAAGGACAGATGTGCCGCGTCGGCCACGGTGTACGCGCCGTTGGCGTCGACCTGCAGGGCCAGATCGGGGAAGGCGTGGCGCACGGCCTCAACCGTGGCCACGTCACTACCCGGCTCGATCTTCAATTTCACCCGGCGGTAGCCTTGCGCGACATAGCCCGCCACCGTGTCGAGCAGGGCCGGTGTCGAACACTGCATCCCGACCGCAACTCCAGCGGGTACCCGGTCGTGTACCGCGCCCAGGCGTGACGACAAACTTTCACCTGCCATGCGGCATTCCGCGTCGAGCACGGCAGCCTCGATACCGCCCTTGGCCATCTGGTGGCCCTTCACCGGTGCGAACAGGCTGGCCAACTCACTAGCCACCACGCAACCTGGTCGTAGTCGAGGCAGCAGGAAACGTCGGATGACATCCTGGGCTCCATCGACATACTCAGGCGAGTACAGCGGCTCGGCCTCGGCCACGCACTCGCCCCAACCCATGGTATCGGGGCCGATCACCTGCACGAGCAGCGCTTTTCGACGCGTTTGCATGCCGTAGGACGTACGAAACGGTGACGCGAGGGGCAGTTCGACACGGTGCAACACGACATGAGTGAGTTGCATCGTGGTGGACCCAAACCGTCAGTTCGCGGTGATGACGACGGGGATCGAGCGCGGTCCGCGCACCTGTCCGCCGGCCCAGGTCACGGCAGCGGGGTCGGCCAGGGTGAAGTTGGGGAATCGCTCCAGCCACACCTGCAACGCGACGCGAAGCTCCATCCGGGCAATGTTCGATCCTGCGCACCGATGGATACCTGACCCGAAGGCCACGTGACGGTTGTGCTCGCGATCGAGCACGACCTCGTCGGGGTTGGCGAACACGGCAGGGTCGCGATTGGCAGCGGGGAAGGCCAGCAACACCCGTCGACCCTCGGGCACAGGGCAGCCAGCGACCTCGGTATCCTTGGTGGCGATACGACCCATGGTCACGGGGGCGAATGCGCGCAGCATCTCCTCGACCGCAGTGGCCCACAAACCGGGCTCCCGTCGCAGCCGCTCGCGATCATCGGGGTGCTCGGCCAAGTGCCACAACGATGATCCAATGGCCGACCAGGTGGTGTCGATACCGGCAACGAGCAGCAGGATGAGGTTGCCGACGATGTCTCGGTCGGGCAGCGCCTCGCCGTTGTCCATTCGCGCCTGTACCAGTCGAGTGATGAGGTCGTCGGCCGGTTCGACTCGACGTCGCTGCATTTCGCCGAGGAAATACGTCCCCATATCAAGGAAAGCCTGCTTACGAAGTTTGGGGAGATGCACACCGGTCTCGAGGATGGCCCGCACCCAGGCGATAAAGTCATCGGTGCGTTCATCGGGCACCCCGAGAATGCGCCCGATCACCCGAGCCGGAATCTGTTGGGAGTACTCGGCCGCCGCGTCGGCGACAAGTTCACCGTTGCTCCGCCGCGCCGCGATGCGGTCGGCCAACGACTCGCACAGCGCCCGGGTGGTGGCTTCGTACCCGGCCACGGCAGCCGGAGCAAAGGTGGGCAGAATGACGCGTCGTACCGGCGTGTGCTCGGGAGGATCGGTGTTGATAATCGACCGCGGTCGCTGCGGATCGCGATAGTCCTCCAGCGTGGGCGCCGCGCTGGTGCCCTGGGTTGAGGTCAGTGCCGCGGTGTTGGCCGCCGCCTGCACCACCGCGTCGTAGCCAATGACCAGATGTGAACCGCCCCAACGGTCACTGGTAAGTACCGGACAGTCACGAGCCCCCGCCCAGACCGGAAACGGGTCGCGAACATATCCGTCCTCGAATAGGTCGAAATCCGCGATCCAATCCAGCACGGGCGCTGCACTCGTCGCTGTTAGCGCTTGGTCACTCATACCGCTCCCCCGATCACACGTTTCCAGAGCTGAAGTGTACCGTTGCCTCCGTGACATCTGGGTGGTTGCATGAGGATGACTGCCACCTTCGCGATTTCATCGAAATAGTCACCCAAACAACAAGACTCGCCGAGTATCCCTTCGCCGCTGACATCGATCAAGGCGCGCTCGTCTATGACTGCGCCTCGCTGGCCGCAGTGATTGACCAGCCGACCCGTCGGCGGGCGGTACAGGCCGAATTGGCCCACGCCCTGCTACACGGTCCGGGGGTGTTCGTGATGAAGACTGCGTTCCCCGACCTGTCCGTCGTTGACCGGGTGTCCGACGCGTTCGCAGCCCTGATCGAGGATCAACACCGTCGGGGTGCCGTCGCGGGCGATCACTTCGCCAAACCTGGCGCCAACGATCGCATCTGGAACGCGCTAGAAAAGTTGGCCCTGCGCGATCCGCGTGCGTTCGCCGACTACTACGCCAACGACATGCTCGCACTGGCGGCCGAGGCCTGGCTGGGACCCGGCTATCAGATGACCTCGCAGGTCAACCAGGTAAACCCCGGTGGCGCAGCGCA
>JAYTVF010000028.1:0-8617 GCA_043744155.1 Acidimicrobiia bacterium
GCAGACATCGTCGAGGCCGTCCGTTTCGGCTCTGCCGCCGGCTCATGGGCGGTGCGCACGTTGGGAGCCGAGCCCAGCCTGCCGACGCGGGCCGACATCGCCTCGGTTATGGCTGAGGGTGGCCGCTAAGGCATGTCCCCTCTTTCGGCGGGCCAGAGCGAGGATGCGTTCCGTTTCGACTGGGGGATCGAAGGGTTGCGAGCCATCGCGCCGGGAGCTCGGGTGGTGATCGTCATCGACGTCCTCACCTTCACGACCGCAGTCGACTTGACGCTGGCGAACGGGGAAAACATGGCCGGGACTCCGCTCTGCCTGGCGGCGGCTCAGACCGACAGCGCGCCCGCGGTGCTGGCGGGGTGTCTGCGAAACGCCAGCGCGGTTGCGAGGGCAGCACGAGAGTTGGCTGGCACGAACGGCCCTATCGCGCTGGTCGCAGCCGGCGACCTTTGGGAGCCAGGTGGCAGTGCATTGCGTCACGCTACCGAAGATCTACTCGGTGCCGGGGCCGTCCTGGCTTGGCTCGACCCGTCGGCCGCAGTGAGCCCGCCGCGCTGCTCACCCGAGGCCGCGGCAGCCCGCTCGGCCTTTGTGACCGCTCGCTACCGCATGGTCGAACATATCGCTCGCACGGCTTCGGGCCGAGAGTTGATTCGTCGAGGATGGATCGATGATGTGGGTATCGCCGCCACCATGGATGCGAGCCACATCGTGCCAATTCTGCGTGATGGCGTCTTCGTCGCCCGCAGCGAGGAGTAGGTCGGCTAGACCTCACCGACGAGGCGTAGGCCGGTGGCGGCAATCGACGGCTCGGGTCGGGCGAGATCGACAACAAACTCGGTGCGATGCGCTGGGTAGATATGCGTACTGAACAGCACAGGTACTCCTTGCAGATTTCGGGTGACTCGTTCGCAACGCAGCACGGCCGAGCCGAGCGGCACTTCGAGCAACCGGGCATCGTTGGCATCGACGACGGCGGCACCGATGGTCTGGGTGGCACCACCAACCGATTCGGCCATCAGCTCATAAAAGGGTGATCGCTCGACCTCGGCACGCGACAAATGCTGGCCGATCTCAGCCGGGCAGAACACCGTCACCAGCGCGAACGGGAGGTCATCGGCCAGGCTGACCCGGCGCACACGCAGCACCTGGTCGCATCCGAGCAGTTGCTGCACGTGACGATCCGCGGCCACGAACGCGAATTCGAGGATACGACGTCCGGGAGTGAGGCCCGATGCAGCCATCTGAGCCTCGATGGTGCCCAGGCGCCCGATCTTTTGACGCACCGGGGTTGACGCGACGAACCAGCCGAATCCCTGGCGAGCTTCCAGCACGCCCGCCTCTCGAAGCACTTCGAGTGCTCGTCGCATGGTAACTCGACTGACCGAGTAGGTAGCCGATAACTCCGCCTCACTTGGTAGCAAACGTCCGGCCGGAAACTCTCCGTCGGATGCCCGAGCTTCGAGGGCCGCAGCAATCTCCTGATAGCGGACCGTGCGCATGCTGCTATCCCGCCGCAGGACGGGCGAGGACGGCAAAGCCGCCCTTTTCCATGCCGACCAGGGCGTCTTTGTGGGCATCCATCCAGTCGGTGGCTTCCCGATACGACACGCAGTGCACTTCAGGTTTGACACACACGTTCAACACGAACTTCTCGACGGCTTTGTTGTACGCGTCGTGGCTCATGTGGGTGAAGTGGTTCGACAGCTCCAGCGGCGCCCGATTGCCGTAGTACAGCCGGTCGAACGCGTTCATATAACCGTCGTACACCAGGGGCTCGATCTGCGCAGCCCGCTTGGCATCGGCCTCACCATGGTTGGCCACCATGTTGTAGTTGATGCTGTAGTCAACCGCCAGCAGCGCCAACTTGTAGCCCTCAATGGCAATAGATGGGAACCCATACTGCCAGACGCCATTGGCGTTGCGCGGCCATTCATTGAGATTGCGAGTCTTACTGGCGTCGTAGCGGTACCCGCGCTCCGCCAAAACCGGTTCGAGCAGCCCAAGGTTTCCTTCCAGGCACGGCGTTCGCGCGCCGACGGGCTTGGTCAGAAACGGCGAGCCCACGGCCGGAGTCAACCCGTTGAAGGCATCGACACTGGCGGCCAAGCTATCGGCCTGATCGAGGTCGGTTCGCCAATCATCGGCGTTCCAGGCCCGCACACCGTTGACTCCGCACCAGTGCCCACCGAAATGCATTGCCAGCTCATGGCCCTTGCGCTGGGCATCCTGAAGACCGGTGACGATGGTGCGCAGCCATTCGGCCACCGGTTCGGCCCCGTTCTGCGCGAAGCCAATGGCGGATTCCCCCGGGTTGTGTCGGGGCCCCTGGTAGTTCGTGCGGGCCTCCTTCGACAACAGATAGACCGTTGAGAGGAAGAACGACATGTGGGCCTGGGCCTTGGTGCTTACCTCCAGCCAGTGGTCGAGAATGCTCTGGTCGGCGGCTCCGTCAAAGCTGACCAGCACGAATTGCGGGGGACGTGCACCGTCGTACAGCCCACCGACCGGCAGCGGTTTAGCTATCGGCAACACCGACGGTACGGCACCAGCCGCTACCGGAGCCACGCTCGCCGGAGCCACGACGGGAGCGACTGAGCCAGGCGCTGAGGGGGCGGGCGCTGCAGCCTTCGGCGCTGATGCCCCAGGAGTCGAGCCCGCGACGATCGGAGTGGATATCGCCGTAGTCGCACCGGCAGCGACCGGTACCGACGACCCAACGATCGGCATGGCCGTGGGCGTTGTGGTTGCCGTCTGAGAAGCAATTGCCGTCCCCGGTAGCGGCGCCGCGCTGGCCAACGGGTGGGCAATCGAGCTGGCGGTGCTCGTCGTCGCCCGGTCGCGATTGGCTCTATTGACGGCCGCAAACCCGCCGACCGCGGTCAGCGCAGCGAGCGCGATCGTGGTGGGCACAATCGGAGCTAGTCGCCGGCGTCGTCGACGAAGCGCGGGTACTGGTGCGTCGACGAGCAGCGGCGGTGAGAGCGAGATGGGCGCGCCTTCGGGCGGCCCCCACGATTGGGTCATGGTGTTTTTACCTCAGGCCCCGGCCGGTCTGGCCAGCTTGGGGAATGAACCTTTTTCGAACAAATTCACGGCGTCTTTGTGGGCGTCGAGCCAGTCGGTCGCCTCGCGGTAGTTGACACACTGCACCTCTGCCATCGGACACACCTCGACCAGAAGCTTCTCGACCGCCTGGTTATACGCCTCTCTACTGAAGTGCACAAAGTGATTCGACACCTCAAACGGTGCACGTGTGCCGTAATAGAGGTCATCGAACGCCTTGCGATAGCCCTCGTACACCCGGCGGGAGATGTCTTTGGCCGTCGCCTCATCGGCATCATGCTTCGGGTCGAGATTCTCACGGAGCGTGTAGTCGACCGTAAGCATCGGCTTGCTCAGCCCTTCTATTTTCACGCCCGGAAAGCCGAAGGTCCACAGGCCGTTCTTTTGTGCGGGCCATTCCGATAATGTTCGGGTCTTGCTGGCGTCGTAGCGGTACCCTCGGGCCTTCAGCACGGGGTAGAGCTGATCGAGGTTGCCCTCCAGGCACGGTGTGCGGCTTCCGATAGGGGTATACAACAGCGGGTTCCCCACCGGCGGATCCAGTTTGTTGAGCTTGTCGATATTACGCGTGAGATTGTCGAACTGGTTGATCTCCGCAGCCCAATCGGCCCGATTCCAGCTGTTGACCCCGCTCGGGCCGCACCAGTGCCCGCCGTAGTGATTCTCCAGCTCATGGCCCGCAAGCTGGGCCTCTTGCAGGCCCTTCACGGTGGTGCGCAGAAAGTCCACCGTTGGCTTGCCGAGCGTCGGCGCGAAGTTGATGGCCGACTCGCCGGCGCCGTGGCGCGGCCCCTGATAGGCCGTCTTGTTATCCTCTCCGAGCATGTAGACGGCAGAAAGAAACAGCGTCATGTGGGCTTGGGCCCGCTTGGTGACATCCGTCCAATGAGCCAGCAGAGACTGATCAGCGGCACCGTCGAAGCTCACCATGATCAACATGGGAGGCCGTCCGCTGTACAGACCGCCAGCGGGCATCGGCTTCGGGGCTTCTGGTAGCGGAGGCAGACCAATGGCGGCAGAGGTGGTACCGACGGGCGCGGCGGTGGAGGCCGTGTCCTCACTCAGTGTCGTTGACGTAGAGGCAGTGGTCGCCGGCTTGGCTCCACCACCGAGGGCCGAAAAGGCGATCACACCGGTGACGACTGCAAGCGCGAGCGCCCCGAGGACGCGGGGCGAAAGTCCGCCCGAAGAGCCAGTGGTGCGCTGGCGGAAAGCAGGGTCATTCATGGTTGTGCGAAGCCTAAGGCACTTCCGGGAGAATGTGAGCGATAGCACGGCCTCCCTCAATGCCGATACGTTGACGGCTCAGACCAACTTGTCTTATACTTGTATACACGTCGAACGATCACAGGAGCACTTCATGGCCGCAAGCGCCGGAACCCCTATCGAGCTGGTTGAGCATGTCTACGCCACACTTCCTGAACGCACTGCCCTTGGCCGTACCCGCCTCGGTCGACCACTCACGCTGGCCGAGAAGATCCTCATCAACCATCTCAGCGAACCTGAGACGCAGAGCATGGAACGTGGCCGTAGCTACGCTGACTTCCATCCCGACCGCGTCGCCATGCAGGACGCCACTGCGCAAATGGCGCTGTTGCAATTCATGACCGCAGGCCTGGCCCAGGTGGCCGTGCCAGCCACGGTGCACTGTGATCATCTCATCAGCGCCAGACAGGGTGCCAAGATCGATTTGGGCGTCGCCGTCGACACCAACCGCGAGGTGTATGACTTCCTGAAATCGGTGTCGGCGAAGTACGGCATCGGGTTCTGGGGTCCGGGTTCGGGCATCATCCATCAGGTCGTGCTTGAGCATTACGGCTTCCCTGGCGGGATGATGATCGGCACCGATAGCCATACGCCCAACGCTGGTGGCCTGGGCATGGTGGCTATCGGCGTAGGCGGAGCCGATGCAGTCGACGTGCTCACCGGCTTCGCGTTCAATGTACGTTGGCCAAAGGTGATCGGCGTCAAACTCACGGGCACCTTGTCTGGCTGGAGTTCACCGAAAGACGTCATCCTCGAAGTCGCTCGGGTGCTCACCGTCGAGGGCGGCACCGGCGCCATCGTCGAGTATTTCGGGCCAGGCGCCGACACCATTTCGGCCACCGGCAAGGCCACGATCTGTAACATGGGGGCCGAAATCGGGGCCACCTGCTCGGTGTTTGCCTATGACGCCAACATGTCGGCCTATCTCAAGGCGACCGGTCGCGAGGCCATTGCCGACGCCGCCGACAAGGTCGCCGACGACCTGCGCCCAGACAATGGCGCCCATTACGACGAGATGATCGAGATCGACCTCGACACCCTGAAGCCGCTGATTAATGGGCCGCACTCCCCCGACCGGGCCAACCGGGTCGGGGCTGCCGTCGGCGCCGAAGCCCGCAAGGAGGGCTGGCCGCTTGAGATCTCCGCTGCCCTCATCGGGTCGTGCACCAACTCTTCATATGAGGACATCACCCGCGCGGCATCCATCGCTCGACAGGCCGCCGCCAAGGGCTTGAAGGCCCAATGCGAGTTGCTGATCTCTCCCGGGTCCGAGCAGATTCGGGCCACCATCGAGCGCGACGGCCTGATGGCCGACCTCGAAGCCATTGGGGCTACCGTGCTGGCCAACGCCTGCGGGCCTTGCATCGGCCAGTGGGATCGCCCGGCCTCGGCCAACGGTCATGCCAACACCATCGTCAATAGTTTCAATCGCAACTTCCCAAAACGCAATGATGGCAGCGCCAATACCCTGTCGTTCGTCACCTCTCCCGATACCGTCATTGCGCTCGCGCTGGCTGGTCGGCTCGACTTTGATCCGACAACCGACACCCTCACGAACGCTGCCGGCGAACACGTCACCCTCGATCCGCCTACCGGCGAGGTGTTACCGGCCAACGGCTACGACGAGGGCGTCGACACCTTCGTGATCCCGCCCGACAGCGGCGAAGGGGTTTCCGTAGTGGTTTCCGCCACGAGTGACCGCCTGCAACTGCTCGAGCCCTTCACGCCTTGGGATGGTCACGACTACCTCGGGCTGCCCGTCCTAATGAAGGCCAAGGGCAAGTGCACCACCGACCACATCTCGGCTGCGGGCAAGTGGTTGACCTATCGCGGTCACCTGGAGAACATCTCGGGCAACCTGTTCCTCGGCGCAGTGAACGCCTACGACGATGCCGTCGGCGTCGGGTATGACGCCACCGATGGCCTCCGTCGTTCGTTCCCCGACATCGCCAAGCGGTACAGCGAAGCCGGTATGTCGTGGGCGGCCATCGGAGACAAGAACTACGGCGAAGGATCCTCACGTGAACACGCCGCCATGGAACCGCGCTTTCGGGGCGGCAAGGTCATCCTGGTGCGCAGCTTCGCCCGTATTGCCGAGGCGAACCTGAAGAAGCAGGGTGTGCTCCCCCTTACCTTCGCCGACCCGGCCACCTACGACCAGATCGAGGAGACCGACCGCATCAACGTGCTCGGCCTGGCCTCGCTTGCGCCCGACACTGGCGTGCGTTGCCAGATCGTGAAGGCCGATGGACGCATCATCGATTTCGAGGCCCTGCATACCTTCAGTAACGAGCAGATCGAGTGGTTCAAGGCTGGCAGCGCCCTCAATATCATCCGGGCCAAGCAAGCCGCCAAGGCATAGCTGCCAACGCCGGTCGGCGCCGTGAAGGGCCGACCGGCGTTCGGACCGGCGCAGCAGACTGCCCGATAGGTATCAACGGCGTATCCTGCCGTCATGGATCTGATCGAAGCTCTACGTACAACCGGGGCTGCGCGCTCATTCACTGACGAGTCGGTCAGCGACCAGACCGTCGCGGACATCCTCGACACGGCCCGCTTCGCACCAAGCGGCGGCAACCGACAGGGGTGGAGGGTCGCCGTAGTGCAGGATCTCGACATTCGCACCGAAATTGGCTGCCTGATGCAACCGGTGTGGAACCAGTACATCGCCATGGGCCACGCGTCCCGGGCACCATTCAACGCGGTCGACCACGACGCGCCATCGGCGAACGCTGCCCATGTGACGAGCGAATTGATCGACCGAATCACCTCGATTCCCGTGATGCTCGCCGTCGCCGTCGACCTTTCGAAGGTCTCGATGTTGGACAAAGACCTCGACCGCCCCGCCATCGTCGGCGGAGCCTCGATCTATCCGTTCTGCTGGTCGATCCTGTTGGCTGCCCACGCCGTCGGCCTCAGTGGGGTACTGACGACGTTCCTGTCCCGGGCTGAGCGAGCGGCGACGCCCTTATTGGGTCTGCCACCCGAACACGCGCTGGCCGCCACCATCATGATCGGGCACCCGGTGAAGCAGATCACCAAACTCTCACGCCGTCCGGTGCTGGCATTCGCGACGCTCAACCGTTTCGACGGCTCCCCCTTCGGCGCCTGAGCGCGTCTTGCGTATCGATGGACGCGAAAGATTGTCACGCGTCAATGACGCTCATCAGTACGCGACGAGTCAGGCTTCCTGGAAGCGGGCCTGCTCCCAGATGCGCTGGGTGAGATAGTCCTTAACCTCGATGACGTACCCTTCGCCCTTGGCGGTGTGCCAACGGCCAGCGTTCCAGAATCCGACGCATCCCCATGCATCGCCCGCGCCGTAGACGGCACCCTTATCGACGTTGTTCAACCAGGTGAAGATGCCTTCGTAACACGACCGCCACACCGCGAGGGCGTAGTCGAGGTGGTAGGCGTTCGACACGTTGGCCTCCGGGAAGGCGTCCTTGTAATACTGGGCGTTGAGCTGCAACAAACCGATGCTCTGCGGGCATTGCCCGGCCACCCCGTCAGAGCCGATGGTGTGCCCGTAGGCGCAGACCGCAGCATTGGTCGTCATATCGCCCAATTGGCTGTCTCGCCACCATGATTCCTTGGCCGCCATCGCCCGCACGACATCCTCGTCAAGGCCCCACTTGCAGGCTCCCCACTGCAGCAACTCGTCGGTGGTGCCGGTGAAATTGCCGTCAACCCGTGACAGCGGACCCGATGCCGCCAACTGCTTCGGCGTGACATGCGCGCTGTTCTTGGCCACATTCATCCGTTTGTTCTCTGCCGCCCGTCGCACCCGGGATGCACAGGTCGTGCTTGACGGCAGTAGCTCGGTCAGCGAAAGGGTAGGAAAATGAGTCGATACTTGGGCCGGGAGCGATGCACTCGGCAGCCAACCCATGACGTCGGCAACAAGATGGGCCGCGCCACCGTTGTACGAGTGGGCGTTCAGGCAGACGCTGCCATCATTGGAGACCGGGACGATGGCCAGATTCGCGACGTTTCTTCCGCGCACAATATTTAGCGTCGAGGTGTTCGGCAGCGAGCGGTCACACGGGTACACGGTGACGAAGCCATCCGCTGACGCCTCGGTAGCCGTGATGTTCAAGATCGCCAGCCCGGTACCGCCGGGCACGCCGGCATGGCCCGCAACCGAGAGCACCGCCGTGGAAACCGGAGCAGACAGCAAGCCCTTTGGGCCGCCGACGCCGTTTCGGGTGTCGAGAACCCGAGCCGGTTGCACCGCAACTGCTTCTCCCCCGCGTCGGATCCATCCCATCAAGTCGACCAGCACGTC
>JAYTVF010000029.1:0-8604 GCA_043744155.1 Acidimicrobiia bacterium
CGTTCTCCGTCTTATGGGATCGCTGATCAAGAAGCGCCGCAAGCGCATGCGCAAGAAGAAGCACAAGAAGATGTTGAAGCGCACGCGGTTCCAACGTCGCAACAAGTAACACGTTCACTCTGTTGTGAGCTGTGTGACCGACCGCCCGTTTACGACGGGCGGTCGGTTCGCGTCTGCACGATGACCGCATCGGGAAGGGCCTCTGACAGGTCGTTGACGTGTCCGGACAGGAACCAGGTGGAACCGCTACCGGCCAGTGTTGGCGCTTGCCTCGCCGCTTCGGCGATGCGGTCTCGCCAACGCGCCAGGAGCGGCTCAACCGCGATCGCGGCGGGCTCCAAGTCGTTCGGGCCATCCGATCTGGGGCCTCCCAGCGCATCCCACGCCCGGTAGGCGGCGACGGTCGAGACGCCGATCGGGGGCACGATAAGCGTGAAGGCGCGGCTGGTTCGGTCGAGAGGTTGGATCACATCGCCGATCCCAGTTACCCGGCCGCGGCCGCCCATCACACAGAACGGCACGTCAGCGCCCAAGGATGTTGCCAGGGCCAGATCAGTGCACTTCGCCCATCGAAGTACCGCGGCGGCGTCCGCTGACCCGCCGCCAAGCCCGCCCTGGGCCGGAATGTTTTTCACGACATGAACGTCGGCTCTGCGGCCCACGGCCCGAAGCGCTTTTCGTACCAGGTTGCTGTCATCGACGGGCAAACCGCCGGCGAACGGCCCGGAAAGAACTAACCCGTCCCCGGCCCTGAAGGTAACGGTGTCGGCCAGCTCAAGCGTGACCATTTCGGCGTCGATGAGGTGATAGCCGTCGCCACGAACCCCCGTGAGTCGGAGCGAGACCGTCAGCTTCGCCGGGGCACGAAGGGCAATCGGGGTATTCACCTGGCCAGCTTTTCACTTTGTGGTCTGACGAAGGTGTTCTCGACCGATCCGACCGCAGATTTTTCAGGAACGCAGGTGGGCGACGGCACGAGTGAGAGATGCCCAGGCAGTCAAATCGAGCTCTTCGGCGCGGGCCTCGGGGCGGATACCGGACAACGCGAACGCTTCGGGGCCGGCCACCGCCGCCAGTGAGCGGCGCAGCATCTTGCGTCGCTGACCAAAGCCGGCGCGCACCAGTGAGAACAGGAGAGCGCGATCGATATCGGGAAGCCGGGGAGTGGGCCACCGGATGATTGACACCAGCGCGGACTCGACCTTGGGCTGAGGTAGAAACACCGTAGGCGGCACGTAGCCGACGATGCGAGCCCTTCCCCAGTATGCGATCTTCACCGACACTGCTCCGTACGGGTCGGTTCCGGCTGCGGCCACCATGCGTTCGCCGACCTCGCGTTGCACCATCACGAGCATCCGGTTGATCTGGGGCACGAGATCCAGCAGATCCATCACCAGTGGCGTGGCGACGTTGTAGGGCAGGTTCGCCACCATCGTCCAGCCGCTGTCGGGGCCAAGAACGGCTGCCCAGTCGAGAGTGAGGGCGTCGCCGGCAACCAAGGTGAGCCCAAGCGGGGCCAGTTCCTCGTGCAGCACCTTCACCAGCCCATGGTCGATCTCGACGGCGGTGACCAAAGCTCCGGTCTCGATCAGGGCACGGGTAAGGGAACCTAAACCGGGGCCGATTTCGACCACCCGGTCACCCGTGCCGACCTCGGCCAGGCGAGCGATACGCCGAACCGTATTTGGGTCAACGACGAAGTTCTGGCCAAATGCGCGGCGCGGCGATAGATCGTAGCGTTCGAGTAGTTCTCGTGCCTCGCGAGGCGAGAGGGTCATTTCCAGCTGATACGGACCGACAGCGGAGCGTCGATCTGATCACCGAGTTCGGCGTAGACGGCCTCGGTGAGCTGCAGCGGCTGTTCAGCGGGCAGCGGAAGATGGGTTGCCACCACGCAGGTCGTGGTGTGCGCGTTGGCGAGATTCACAATGGTGAGGGTGGTACCGACGGGGATAGCGGCACCGGGGGCGATGCTGTTGGCGATGCAGGGTCGGGGCAAGGATCGCCAGAGTGGCGGCACGATGCGATAACCGATCCGGGCGTCCATCTCGTTCGGGCTCTTGGCCGGCGGCACCCCAACCAGAATGGGCGCTGGCTCGAGCGTTGTTTCCGGGCCGTTCAAGTACCCGATGTCGGGTGAAGTCGATGCCTCTGCCGAGCTGGTGGGGTTCCCGTTGCGCAACCCAGCCGCCACTCCGCCGCCGTCGACGGTGGCAACGGCGGGGTCATTTCCGCCGGACTTGGCGTGACTGAGGAGGAATGGCAAAGCCGTGGCCGTGACAACTGCTGCCACGAGCATCCTTCGCCGATCAACCGCTTCAAGCCTCAACAATGCCTCACGTAGTCCGGTGCCCGAATCGGACGGTCCGATTTGGTGTTCGGGGTCGCTGCGGCCAGCCCTGCCGCCCGCAGTTACGAATAGGTACCCTAAAGGGGTGGCAAGCGGAACGCAACACGTGCGTTCTCAATAGTGCGTTCTCCCAGGTCAACGGCTATTTCTTGACGAAGACTTGCGAGAGCATGAACCACATGGCCTACAAACGCTGGTTCGTTTGGCCGGCCACGATGCGGTATCGGGGCCAGGAACGGGCTATCGGTCTCGGCCAGGATGCGGTCGGCCGGACACAGCACGGCGGCCTCGTGCAGGTCCTTGGCTGAGGGGAACGTGACGATGCCCGAGAACGACAAGAAAGCACCCAGGTCGAGGCAGCGGCGAGCCTCGTCGGGCCCGCCGGTAAAACAATGAAAAATGGTGCTCGGTGGCACACCCTCGGCCGCAAGGATGTCGAAGGTCTCCTCCCACGCCGACCTGGTGTGGATCACGAGCGGTAGACCGTGCTGATGGGCGAGTGCGATTTGCGCCGCGAACACCGTTCGTTGCTGAGCGCGAGGGGAGTGGTCGTAGTGATAGTCGAGGCCGCATTCGCCTATGGCCATCACCTTGGGTTGGCCGATCAAGGCCAGGATGCCTTCGATGCCACCCGATGCCTCATGCGGGTGCACGCCGACGGTGGCCCACACATCGTCATGGCGGGAGGCGATATCGATGCAGCGCTGACTGTCGGCCGCGTCGCAGCCGACCGTGACGAAACCAATGACACCAGCCGCCCTGGCTCGTGCCAGCGTGGCATCGGCGCCTCCCGGGATTCGCTCGTGCTCAAGGTGGCAATGGTTGTCAAGGAACCGCCCAGCCGGTGCTGAGGCGGTCATCGTCGGGGGAACAGCGAGTCGCCCTTGGTCACGGCCAGGCCCCCGGGGTATCGGCCCCACCCGGCAGCGTCTGGCAGGCGTTGGTCGGTCACCTTCCCCGACAATCCGAGGCGGTCCCAGATGGCTTGGCTCGACGCCGGAATGGCCGGGCTGGCCAAAATGGCCACGATGCGCAGCGCTTCGAGCGCATCGCCCATCACGGCATCGACAACCGTGCCCGGTTCGACTTTCCAGGGCTCGTGGCGTTCAAGATGGGCGTTGGTGGCACGCACCAGATCCCATGTGGCCCGCAGTGCGGCCGATGGGGAAAAGCTGGCCCATCCCGCAGCCGACCCTGCGTAGGCCTCGGCTGCGGCGGCGGCCAGCGGCGAGGTCGGCGAGGGTGCTGGCCCGATACCGTCACATTTTTTGCCAACCACGGTGGCCACGCGAGCAAGCAGGTTGCCCAGGTTGTTGGCGAGATCTGAGTTGTAACGAGCGGTCATGCCCTCGTAACTGAAGTCGCCGTCGTTGCCAAAGATGAGGTCGGCGAGGAAGTGGTACCGGAAGCCGTCGACCCCGAAATCGGCGATCAGATCCGATGGCGCAACCTGGTTGAGTCTCGTCTTGGACATTTTTTCACCGCCAATAAGCAGGTATCCGTGCACGAAGATATTGCGGGGTGGTTCGAGCCCGGCGGCCATCAGCATGGCGGGCCAGTACACGCAGTGGAACCGCAGAATGTCTTTGCCGATGACGTGATAGCCGGGCCACGACTCGTTGAACAGAGCCTTGGATTCGGCGTCGTCTTGTCCGTAGCCGACCGCGGTGATGTAGTTCGTCAGCGCGTCGAACCACACGTAAGTGACGTGGTCTTCGTCCCAAGGAAGCGGAACACCCCATGAAATCGAGGTGCGCGAAATGCTGAAGTCTTGAAGGCCTTGGCGGATGAATCCGAGAGCTTCGTTGCGCTTCGTTTCGGGCCGCACGAAATCGGGATTGCGGGCGTACCAATCGAGCAAAGGCTTCTCGTACTCCGACAGTTTGAAGAAGTAGTTCTCCTCCTTCACATGCTCAACTGGTTTGCCGTGTATGGGGCAGTGATCGCCGTCGACCAGATCAGCCTCGGTGTAGTACGCCTCGCACGGCACGCAGTAGAGACCCTCGTAGGTCTTCAATTCGATGGCGCCGTTGTCATAACACGCCTGCAAGATTTTGCGGACGGCGGTGTGGTGCCGGGGTTCTGTCGTGCGGATGAAGTCGTCGTTGGAGATACCGAGCTGCGCCCAGGCATCGACGAATCGCACGGCGGTACGGTCGGCCCACTCCTGCGGGCTCACCCCGTTCGCCTCAGCCGTTCGTTGCACCTTCAGCCCGTGTTCGTCGGTACCGGTCAGGTAGCGAACGTCCTGGCCGAGCAGTCGGTGCCAGCGGCTGACGGCGTCGCCGATCACGGTGGTGTACGCGTGCCCGATGTGGGGAGCGTCGTTCACGTAGTAGATCGGAGTTGTCAGGTAATAGCCGCTCACGGCATCAAGGTTAGGTGAGGTCGTGCGCTGCAGCCCTGCCTATTCGAGACTGGCCGACTTTGATGCCTGCTGCGAACGTCGCACCCGCCACCGCCAAACCGGCAAGGCCCGCGCTCGACGCGCGCACGACCATCTTTCGTTGGCGGGAGAAAATCACGACGGGCCAACCACGCTGATGGGCGATTCGTTCCAGGGGCGCATCGGGATTCACCGCTACCGGATGGCCCACCACGTCGAGCATGGGCAGATCAGAGGCCGAATCGCTGTAGCCGTAGCAGCGGTCGAGGTCGTAACCGTCCCAACGTTCCAAGTCACGAATGGCCTCGACTTTGCCTGCTCCATAGCAAAACGCCCCGACAAGCTCACCGGTGTACACGCCATCGACGACTTCGGCCACCGTGCCGATGCCGCCCGTCATGCCCAGAGATTGGGCCAGTGGGGCGACCAGTTCGGCCGGTGAGGCAGAGATGATGTAGGTGTCCCGTCCGGCCTTGCGGTGCATCTCGATCAGCGCGAGGGCCTCGGGTCGCACGCGAGCGAGCAGTTTGGGGATGATGCTGGCGTTCAGCGCCACCAGGTCCGCCTGGGCGCTGCCCTTGATGGCACCGAGAATGCGGGCCCTGGTTTGATCCGTTTTCCCGTCCGATGCGCCGCTGAGGCGGAACATCACCGCGCCGAGCGCATCCTTGGCGAACTGCCCGGTCGGCACCAGATCGTTCCGCCATGCGGTGATACCGAACGTGAACGCGCTGGAACCGCTGATGAGCGTGCGGTCAAGATCAAAGAATGCCGCAGCCGGAGCCACGCGGGGAGCCATATCCATCGAGCGCCAACCTATCGAGATGCGTACCGAATACGCGTGAGTCCGGGGGCAATCTCGTGGCGGCCACCATCGGGGGTCCAGCCTGATCGCTCGAAGAGCGACCGGGTGATGCGATCGTCCTCGGTCACCCAGGTCAAAAGGTCGGTGAAATCTTGCTGGCGGGCCACTACTCGAGCCCGCTCGAGTAGTAAATCGTCGAGGTGATCTACCGCGGTGGCGCAATGCTTTGCCAACCCGAAGAGAACAGCAGCGGTCTCCGCAGAGAAGTCGGCTCCCCGCCACGGACTGATCGCCACCGTGGCGGCGATTGCTTCGCCGACGCTGATCACGAGCGCGGTGGTGCGCGGCAGTTGCAACCGTTGCTGCCAATAGTGCCAGTAGGTGTCCGAAGCCAACGATTTGGTGGCCGGGACTTGGCTGATCGGGCGGGTGTTGACGGCGTTGGCCATCACCGCAGCCATGGCCGAGATGTCGGCCTCCTCCGCGTCTCGGCACACCATGTCGATGCCACGGGCCAGGGGATAGTACAGGCGCGCTCCGACCTGATCGGCCAGCAGAAACAGATCGGCGCGTCCGAAGTCGCTGAGGTCATGGTCGGCGTGAGTGAGTATCTGGCCCTCGGCAGTGAGACATCGAACCGGGCGGCCGACGATGAGGCCCCGGCCCTGCAACATGCCGTCGGGATAGCGGAAGGGGCCTTCGGAGGTCTGCTGTACGAATCCGGTATCGATGATGTGCAGGTCGATGGTGCGCCCATCACGCTGGCCGATGGAAAGGCGGCCGGCAGCCGTGCTGAGCACCTGGTCGTAGCCGAGTCCATCGAGGGTGTCCAGGGTGTCGTCTCGTTCGGCCTCTGTGACGATGAGGTCGACATCGACGTGGGCTCGGGTTTGGCGTCCGAGCAAGGCATCGACTCCCCAACCACCCTCGATGATGGGGCTGACGCCGTTTACATGCAGGGCATCGAGCACCCGCAAGACATCGTGGCCAGTCATCACGTGCATAGCCTGACAGACCCTAGACAGTTGCGGGTGCACCCGAATTGGCCGACCGCGCGAAACATGTGAGCAGGGTTTGGCACGTCAGCCAGATCTGTCTGCCTCGTTTCGCGATGCACACTGACTCAAGGGCCGACAGCTACAGGCCCCGCTGGCCCGACTTTGCTGCCAAAACTGCCTCATACGCTTGCCGTCGAGGTACTCCGACGGTGACCGCCACGTGGTCGGCGGCGTCTTTGCCCCGCAGGCCGTGGGCCAGGGCGTGACGGGCCACTCTGGCAACCTCAGCGGGGTCAGCGTCGGCTTCGGGAGGGGCGCCACCCAGCACGACCACGTACTCGCCGCGCGGTTCTTGCGTGGCGCTGTGGGCCAGCGCAGTGCCCAAGGTGCCACGCCAGATCTCTTCGTGCAGCTTGGTGAGCTCACGCACCAGTACGACGGGTCGATCCGCCCCGCACACCGATTCGAGGTCGCCGAGTGTACGAATGAGGCGGTGCGGAGCTTCGTACAGCACCACTGTTCGTACCTCACGCGCCACGTCGGCCAGACGTAGCGTGCGATTCGGACCCGATCGGGGGAGGAAGCCATCCATCACGTAGCGAGCGGTCGGCAATCCGCTGATCACGAGGGCAGCGTCGGCCGCGGATGCGCCAGGGATGACAGACACCTCAAGGGCCGCGTCGATGGCTGCCCGCACCAATCGCTCGCCAGGGTCTGAGATGCCAGGCATCCCGGCATCGGTCACCACCGCCACCTTCGCGCCGCCGATCAGCAGGCCCACCACGGTGAGGGCGGCGGCCGCTTCGGTGTGCTCATTCGCGACGATAAGGCGCTTACCGCTGACGCCAACATGGGCCAGCAGGCGGCCGGTGCGACGCGTGTCTTCGCAGACGACGGCATCCACCTCTTGTAGGGCCTCGATAGCTCGGGTGCTGATGTCACCGAGATTTCCGATGGGGGTGGCGACCAGCACGAGGGTGCCCGGACGCATCATTGGCGCAGCTCAACCGACTGACCCACCGTCAGCCCCCAGCGTTCGAAGGCACCAGCCTGGGCTTCCACCACCATCACGGCGTGCCGTTCGGGGCGCCCCATGCGGTTGGCGGCGAGGCGTTCGATGCGAAGCACCGTACCGTCGGCACCGACGTAGGCGACATCGAGTGCAAACCGCATGCCAAACGTGTGGATCCATCGCGTTTTCTCGATTACGAACGCACCCTCGATGCCGGTGCGCCCAATCAAGCCTTGCAGCCGTGTGCGGAACGAGTCGGCAACGGTCGCTGACGCCAAGACGCTTGACCCGCTCATCAGCCAAGCAACCCGGGGTGGGGGCAGCGGCGAGGTTCCAGGGACGGCCACCTCTCTATTCAAGCGGAAATCGACACTGCCGCGTGCAACGGAGCAGCAGTTCGTACGCGTATGCCACCCGCGCTCGGGTGGGGCCGATGTGACTCTGGGGCATGGCCACGCCAGACCTGACGGGTCAAAGGCGCTGCTGTATCCAGCGAGTGATCGTGTGCAATACCTCTAGCCGCTCGGGCTCATGGTGCAGTTCGTGATAGGCGCCGGGCCATTCCTGCATAGTGCAATCGGTGGACGAGACGGCTTTGGCAAGCCGACGTGACCCCTCGATCGACGCCAATCGGTCGGCGTCGCCATGCAGAATCAGCAGGGGTATTGTGATCTTGGCGGCATCGCGGAGGGCCATTGCCATGGCCAGATTCATTTGTCGGCCCGTTCCCGCAGTCAGCTTGCCTCTGTAGTTGAGCGGGTCGTGGTCATAGTCGTCTCGAACGCGTTGCACGCGTGAGATGGCGTCACCTTCCAGAGCGATTGTCGGGAGACTCGGTGCGATTTTGCCCACAACATTGGCTAGTTTTACGAGAATTTTCGGAATACTTTCGGCGGGGACCAGTGCCGGGCTGGTCAAGACGATGCCTCGGATGCCGTCTTGGGTTCGCTCGGCGCCCGAATGCTCACCGAGGCCGTGGATCAGCATGACGTCGGCGACTGGTTCGGCGTGGTCTTCGTCGGGTGACCACACGACGGTATGGAGGGTGACGCC